>JAXHVO010000088.1 GCA_034189135.1 Thermodesulfobacteriota bacterium
CCTACTATAACTCCATTCGGCTGCATTCGACACTCGGTTATAAAACTCCGTTCGCCTATGAAAAAGAACAATGCCGCAAAGCGGCTTAACAAAAAGTGTCCGGTTTTACTTGACCACAACATTTTAACAGCTCTTCGGCTCCGGCTTCACCTATCCGTTTCCTCCAACGGGTCATACTCGAAGGATTGATCGGAAGCTCATGTTCAAACCATTTCATGCCGCTGAAGTATTGCCAGTATGGGTTTTCTATCCAGGTGGCCACCACATCCTCATCACTGAGATTATGCGTGTACTTCAGATAATGCAGGGCTACCATCAAGCGGGTGCTAACGCCAGGCCGTCCATTATCCGGACAATAGGTTGATCCGAACAATTCATCTAAGCGATCCCATTCCACCACTTTGGCTAATTTGACTAGCCCGTGGCTTGGATTAATGATGTTGGATAATGCCGACCGAAACAAATCCCTTTGCCGATTTTTCTGGGGTGTTTTCTTTGGTTTCATGCTTTATAATTTGCAAGGTTTTGGGGTTAAATGTCTGAAAGCTTGCAAATTCTATAGCATATTTTGATAACTATTTCCAGTTATTTCAAATAGAAATATACTTTTTCAGTGCCGACTAATTATCATTTCGCTTAGGGCTGATGGTACCACCCTTCTGTCTGATAAAAGTTACCAGATGGCCCGTCATCAGCAATGCTTTGCCGGACAGATAGATCATTCTTTCCTGAGAAAATGAGGCGCAGACCTACAATGTACGCGATAGTGCCCTGTATAATATACCGAGTCAGATTCCTCATGGATTTTTCTTGCTGGGAGGTTTGCCTGCCTGTTACCTGCCTTCCAAAAGCTGATAAGTAATCTTAAAGGGTTTCCTGGAATAAAAGTCAATATTCATCAACCGGTCTGACTCGCCGTGTTTGATAATGGGAGCGCTGTAGCCAAACAATACCACCTCAATACCACCTCTTTTGGTTTTGATATCCTCCCGCCAAATAAGAGCGTTTTTTTCTCGTTTAGCCAAGTTCCCCTTGCCCAGCTTATCCGTCAATTCCTTCTTCGATTTTAACTCATCTCGAATACGGCTTAAAATGCCGGACGCATTTGAACCCTTCGGCTCGACACCGACACCTTTAATTTTCCATTTCTTTTTGTCCGGATAAATTCCTTCGAATCCCAGGGCGATCCATTTTTTATCCCCGCCGTTATAATACATTCCGGCGGTAAAACGAAGGGATTGCGGGAGTTCTGATTCAGGAATGGAAAATTCAATGCCGAGCGTTTTAAAGGTGATCATCATACCCCCATTTTTCTGTTTCTCAAAGCCCACATCTTTCATAAGCGGTAAATTCTCGGCCAAACCTTTTTGGTAATAGTCCTGCAGCGCATCTACACTCCAGTAGTTTGGAGCAACAAGAATGGAAGATAGGACATATTTGCTGTAGTTTTCTCTTAGCACGCTAAGCAAAACATCTGAAACAGTATAGTAAGGAACACTCAAACATAGGGTACCCTGCGGAAGCATGATGCAGTAGTTATCAACGGTCGTGTTTCCAAACAGCTTAAAGGAAAAAACGTTCCAGGATCTTCCCAAAATGTCTTTAAAACTGCTTTCAACAATTTCTTCTTCGAAATTCTTAATTTTAAATTCCCTTTTGGCATTTGGGCGCAGATAGTAAGAATCGTAGGAACTGCACAGTAATCCTTTTCTGGCCAAAACCTTCATGACGGTCCTGGCTGAAGCCTGCCTGGCAGCCTTCCAGTTTGCATCATCTGCCTTATGCGTTCCCAGGTATTGGGAAACCGGTCTTCGGGAAAAACGCTCCAGGCGTTCTTTGGAATTTGAAGAGCCGGAACGATAAAGAACGGAACAGGTAGGGTCACCCAGTTCTAAATCCGTATTTAAGGTCAACACCTGGGCATTGGCTTTATAACTATACCTGTTTTTCGTTTTAAGTTTCTTTTTAAATTTATTATAGCCATATGACTTCATGGGGGTAAGAATTGCCATTTTTTCTATAATAAGCTGATGGCCTTCTTCAGGTCTATAATACAGTGCATCTATATTGGTTTGATAGGGGATAATTACCGGGGTGGCTTCAGTGACCTGCGATGCCCAATCCTCTGTCACAAGTCCATCTTCTTTGATTTTTGCCTGTACTTCCTGAAATTTATCTAAAGTGGCAGTGTTGAATTTAGAGATTAATGCCTCATAGTGGTCGGGAAGACCGGCAGGAACATCTACCTGGGCAACAATATTTTTCAGGGGCAGAATTAAGTCAGGGTTTTCAAACCATGTGTTCGATATGGGCAAATACAGCAAATAGGCCAGATTATTGGGATGATAATTCAGCAGATTGCGGGTTTCAATTTTAACTTTTTTTGTATCCAGATTGTCAACGAACCGGTCTCTTCCTTGAAGAAGATTTTCCGAACCCGTACCTAAATTGTAATTTTCAGCCATGGTACTGGCAAAGACCAATGCAGTGACCTTTCCGTACTCATCAACAAGCGGTCCTCCGCTGTTACCGGGACTGGCGGCCGCAGAGTAGCGAATAAATTCGACCTCCGGATCGTCGGGATCTTTGGTTTTGCTGGCCATGATTCCATCTCGGATGGCAATTCCCTCTCCAGCCACGTTACCAATGGTATAAACCTTTTCTCCAACCTTGGCTTCTTTCGGGCTTATTTCCAGATAACCATACTCCTTTAGGCTGGGTGCCTGCAGATAAAGGAAATCTCTTTTAATATCAAACCCCAGCACCCTTTCCACCTGATGAAGCTTTCCGTCATGGGTTTTCAATTTGAATTTAATATCACTGTCCACCAAAGCCAATCCGTGGAGACAATGGTTGGCGGTCAATACAATTCCCGGCCCCACAATAAATCCGGTACAGTAGCCGATTTCATCTTTAAAATCTTTATCATCTACTCCGGCATATTTCTTAAGATCCCTTATGGCTTTAGGATCTTTTA
Organism: Thermodesulfobacteriota bacterium; assembly: GCA_034189135.1. Taxonomy (NCBI): domain Bacteria; kingdom Pseudomonadati; phylum Thermodesulfobacteriota; species Thermodesulfobacteriota bacterium. The sequence continues at coordinate 2,978 of JAXHVO010000088.1, forward strand.
CTTTGATAAATTCTACAATTTTCGGTCTGACAAACTTAAAAAGGGTATTTGCATCCATGGGACGTTCAGAGATGGTGTAGTAGTAAATCGCACCCCCTGCAATCAGCAAAAGTATAATGGTGGTAACCATTGCAATCAAAGGGCGATGCGATTTTTTCCTCTCCTTACGACCGGCTGAAATATCTGCAGTTTCATAGAGCACCGTTTCGCTATAATCCACGTAATCTTCCGTGACCAGCTCGACTTGATTTTCAATTTCAATTTTACTTTCGTTGGTGATTGAAATGGGGTCTATTTTGTAATGGATATGACCGACCCGCAAATCCTGATACCACCATTGACCATCTGCAAAAAAAATTTTTGCATGCGTTCGGCTGATAAAATCATGGGAGATCTGGATATCATTACCCTTGGCTCGCCCAATGGTATATTCACCCGGCTTAAGGTCTTTTTGAATGATTGACATTCCAAGGTAACGAATGATGATTTTCATATTTTCCCCCTTTTGAGTATTTTTGCAAAAATCAAATCATTGTCAAACACAGCATTGTCTTTTACAATATATTCAATAGAAACAAACAGTCATTTTTCAATCTTAGCCCGGTTCGACCAGGGAATCGCCTATTGCCCGTTACCAGACTTAACAAATGAGATCGGTATGTGACATGCCCCCTATCTTCTCAGTTAAACCCATTCAGACAGAGACGATCATCGTCGCCGTGGGATTCTGTCCCTTGGGGCTGGCTCAAATCTAATTGAAGTCCGCCTCAGGCGGACCGTACGTCCATTTCTATAAAAAATTGCTATGTATGGTAACGGGCCAATAGGCGATTCCCCGGTCGAACCTTAGGTTTCATGCTTCGATGTGCCCAACCGGAAATGAATATTTATGGGAAACAGTATAGATGTAAAGAAATGATATAAAAATGTCAAACAGAGACTTGTGTTAACATGGGAAATTCAGGAGACAGGCAGGGTTCAGGAAATGGTGCCACACTGCGGTGTAAGCAAAATCAGTGTATCATTTTGAGTTTGACATAACAGTCGTGTTTTATATAGGCTAACGGCGCGCGATAATACGGGAAAAACCTATGCTGTTCGCTAAAGGAGTTTGGTCAATGGCAAAATTTGATCTTTTTTATGACATTATGAACCATCCGGGTCAGTATGCCCTGAGCTGGAAAAAAAAAACCGGTAATAAAGTAATCGGCTATTTCTGTTCATATGCACCTGAAGAAATTATAACGGCAGCCGGCGCTCTGCCATTTAGAATCCTGCCCGGATCAACAAGCATTTCAAAAGCGGATGCGCATCTGCAGTCTTACAGTTGCAGTCTTGTTCGCGGAGCACTGGAAGATGCCTTGAACGGAAGGCTTGATTTTCTTGATGGGACTGTCTTCCCCCATACCTGCGATTCGATCCAACGGCTTTCCGACATATGGCGCATGAATGCCGGTTTCAAGTTCCATGCAGATGTGTTGGTACCGGCAAAGCTGAACACCCCAAGTGCGGTGGAATATATGATAAGTATTCTCGCCCGGTTTAAAAAACAACTGGAAAAACTGACGGGTACCGAGATTACTGTAGAAAAAATGAAAGAAGCCATAAACATATACAATGGCATAAAGACACATCTTTCTCAGCTTTATGCCATAAGAGGGGATGCACCCGGCGTGATCAAAAGCAGCGATATCCATGCCGTATTCAAGGCCGCAATGGTTATGGATCGAAAACAGCTGCTGGAAGAACTTGAAAGGCTGACCACCGACCTTGAGGGAAAAAACCATGCCCCTGAACCGGCCCAAAAAAGAATCGTCCTGAGCGGCGGGCTGTGCAGTATGCCTGATATATATAAGACCATAGAGGAATCAGGCGGTGTGGTGGTGTGGGATGACTTATGTACAGGATCAAGATATTTTGCAGGAGAGATTAACTCCCAGGAAGAACCTTTAAAAGCCATTTCCACCCGATACATGGAAAGAGTCGTGTGCCCGGCAAAACACAAAGGCATATTCAGCCGCGGCGAGTATCTGATTGATGCGGTCAAAAGTAACAGGGCCGACGGGGTCATATTTTTCTTGTTAAAGTTTTGTGATCCCCATGCCTTTGACTACCCCTACATGAAGGAGATGCTGGAAAAAGAGAACATTCCGTGTGTGCTTTTGGAAGTAGAAGACCCGCTTCCTTCGGAAGGGCAGATCAATACAAGGTGTGAAGCGTTTATGGAAATGCTGTAAAAAGGAGACCCCTATGCCGGATCCGAATAAAGCGATAGATCCTGAAGTGGAAAAAAGAAAAATAAAGTCAGTCAAGCGTATGAAAGAGATCATGACTGAATATTATATTGAAGCCAAGACACCCAAAGAACAGACCGGCAAAAAAATCGCCTGGATTACCAGCGGCGGACCTGTTGAACCCTTGATTGCCATGGAAGTGATACCCGTATATCCGGAAAATTATGGAGCAATGATCGGTGCAAGTAAAATGGGAACCGATCTTTGCCAAAAAGCCGAATCAATGGGATATGCCGGTGATCTGTGTTCCTATGCAAGGGCTGATATCGCCAGCGCGACGGTCAACGGTGGCCCCATCGGAGGACTTCCAGAACCCGATATGCTGATTTGCTGTAACAATATCTGCGGAACCGTCCTTAAATGGTACGAAGTGCAGGCCCGATACTATCATGTGCCGCTTTTCATTCTGGATACCCCTGTCTGCCATACGGAATTTTCTGCTGAAATCAGGCAGTACGTGGAAAAACAGGTAAGGGAATACATACGCTTTCTAGAAGACGTGTGCGAAAAAAAGTTTGATTATGACAAAATGGCTCAAGTCGGTGAACTTTCCGTCAGAGGGCAGGAACTCTGGCAGAAGGTTCTCGACACGACCATGAACCGGCCATCACCCATGACCTGCTTTGATGCGTTTTTTCATCTTGCCCTGATTGTTACCTTGAGGGGCACGCAAACGGTGGTCGATTATTATGAAATGCTTCTGGCCGAGATGAAGCAGCGGATAAAGGACGGTATCAGCATGGTCCCGGATGAAAAGTACAGGCTGCTGTGGGACAATCTGCCCATCTGGTACAGGACCCGCTGGATGTCTGACAAATTTGCCGCCCATGGCGCCTGTCTGGTGGCGGACACCTATACTTCAGGATGGTGCAGTTCCCTGAAATATATGGACAGAGCCGATTTCCTGGGATCTCTGGCCGAAGGGTACACCCGAATTTTTCTTAACACCGGCACCGATCAAATGGCAGACAATATCCTGGAAATGGCAAAAAAATATAGTGCGGACGGGCTGGTGATGCATTCAAACAGAAGCTGCAAGCCTTATTCTTTCGGGCAGTATGATATTCAAAAAATAGTGCAGGAAAAGATGCACATACCCACCTTGGTGATTGAAGCAGATATGGTTGATGAGAGAATTTTTACTGAAAGTCAGATTGAAACCAGAATAGATGCATTCATCGAAATGCTGAAATAATTTATAGGGGTGGAAATGATAACTGTTGGTGTAGATATAGGGTCCATCACTGCCAAAGCGGCGATAATAAAAGATGAAAGTATAGCAGCCACAAAAGTTATTTTAACCGGCTATAACGCACAAACTGCAGGGACCCAGGTGTTGGAAGCTGTTTTGGCTGATGCAGGCATCGATTCTTCACAGGTGGATTGTATGATTGCAACAGGCTATGGAAGACACCGCGTGACTTTCGCCGATAAGGCGGTCACCGAGATTACCTGCCATGCAGCAGGGGCTCATTTTCTTGATCACGATGTTCGTTCCATCATCGATATCGGCGGGCAGGACAGCAAGGTGATCGTCATCAATGAAAACGGCAAAGTGATCGATTTCGCCATGAACGATAAATGTGCCGCCGGAACAGGTCGTTTCCTGGAAGTCATGGCAAGGGCCCTTGAAGTCGACCTGGATGAATTCGGCCACATGTCTCTTAAGGCGGACAATACGGCGGCCATCAGCAGCCTGTGCACCGTGTTTGCTGAATCTGAGGTTATTTCATTGATTTCAAAAGGTGAAAACCGGCCAAACATTATTGCCAGCATACATGAATCGATTGCATCGCGGGTGGTGGCCATGGGAAACCGAATCGGTCTGCGTGAACCGGTGATGATGACAGGTGGTGTGGCAAAAAATATCGGCGTGGTCAGGGCCCTGGAAAAAAAGATCAACACCACCATAAAAGTATCCAAAAATGCCCAGGTCACCGGCGCTATCGGAGCCGGGCTGATTGCAGCCACGCAGAAGGGAAAAGGCGGTGAGGAATAAAAACTGCGAAATCATCAACACAGGGCGATTGTCCGAATCAAAGCGGGTTTCCTCCCTGTCACATGGATATACTTCTCATCCGGATAACCCACCGCAATCACTGCATACACGCGTTCATCTTCCGGCAGCTTGATAAGGTCACAAATTTTCCTGTCCCTGTTCATGGCACTCACTGCAAATCCGATCAGGCATGTTCCCAACCCCAAGGCATGAGCACCGAGCAGGATGTTTTGCGTTGCCAACAGGGAGTCTTCCGACGGACAACTCGCCTCTTTTTTTGCTGCAACCAAGATAGCCGCCGGAGCCCCGTGAAACAGGAGATCTTTTCCCTTCTCATCCCAATCGGCCAATCCCTCTTTTATCCTCTGGTAATAATTTTCATAGTACCAGCTCAACTCGGGTTTTCCGGCACATTTAAGTAGAAATCTCAGCCAGAAATTTTCAGACAACCGGTTCAGTTTCTCATAAAATCGCTTTATTTTAACACCCAATGCTTCAACCGACGAACGGTTCGGGAGAATACTGAACGACCACATCTGACAGTTCGATCCGGAAGGCGCGGTAATTCCGATCTTTACCAGATCGTTCAGCAGTGTTCCCTCTACCGGTTTTTCCAGATAATTCCTGCAGGACCGCCTGGATTGCATCAGGTTAACCAATCCCACAATGTCATATTTACCGTGGGGCAGCCATTTCCTTTCCGCCTGAAAACCTTCAAAAACAGACAATGACTCATCAATCCCGTCTACGGTAACCGCTCCGGATACACAAGCCGCCCTGCAATGATCGCACACCAGGGAATTATCCCCGGTAATGCAGGCTTTGTTGTTCTGCAAGGAGATGGTATCCTGCGGGCAAACTTTGACACACTCCCCACAACCGATACAGATTTCCCTGTCGATAGCGGTGGTCACTGTTCTATCCAATGTCATATGTAGTCACTCCGTTTTTTATCCTATAGTAATTGTCATAAATTTTTATACCCGACTGGGCACAACGATGCAAACCCTAAGGCTCTTCCGGGCAAACAGCCGATTTCCCGGATGAATCGAACTGATATTAAAAAACAAATATTTATTTCTAATAAACATATTCCGTTCTAAATGAGGAAACTGCCTATATAAACTTAAACCAAAATTCTTCGACCTGTCTGAAATTTTCCTTTACCTCCCCGGCTCCTGAAACGATTTCTTCATGTCCGGGCAATAACCAATCCACGTCGAGGCATGAAAGCCGTTTAATGCTTTCTTTAAGCAGTTTGCCGTCACCGCCTGGAAGGTCGGTGCGTCCGACGGCATCATTAAAAATCAGGTCACCGGTAAATAGTACTTTTGATTGCGGCAAATAAAGGGAAACGGAACCGGGAGAGTGGCCGGGAGTATGAATAACCTGAAGTTCAATTCCACTTACCGGCCGGTCGCCTTCCTTGAGAAATAAATCAGGTGAAATGGAGTCAAGATCAATACCCATGGTACCCGCCTGCTTTTCCATCGATTTGACAAAATCCCATTCCTTTTCATGCAGGGCAAAAAGTGCCGACGTATTTTTAAATAGTTCAACCGCTTCGATGTGATCCGGGTGGGCATGGGTGCATAGGATAAGGCCTATATCTTCAATTCCCAGACCCAGCTCGGCAAGTCCATTTTCCACATGACCGAACATGCTCTTATGTCCCGGGTCAATGAGCACACGGGTCGGGCCATCAATTAAATAGGTGTTGCAATTATTCGCCGTCATTGATTGCCAGAGAAAGGCATGGATATTGTCTAATACCTGCATAGTCATATTCCTTTAGGCTCATTGGAGATATAGGTCATATCACTGATCGGGGAGTTTCTTATCAATGGCCTTTTTGGTAAACCGATTGATCTTTAATGATTGCTATTTGTTCGTCCGGAGAAGCGCCCATTTGCCCGTATCCGCCTTAACAAATAAGTCCAGCGCTCTGTACACGCCCCCTGTCTTCTCAGTTAAATCCATACAGGCAGAGACGATCAACGCTGCCGTGGGGTTCTGTCCCTTGTGGCTGGTTTAAATCGATCCTCAGCGAGATTGCTGCCGTCGTTAGTTTCTCGAAATTGTTGTTCAGGCGGATACGGACAAATGGGCGCTTCTCCGGACGAACTGAGTAGAAGATTGAAAAATTCCCCGACCCATATAACTCATGATATAATTTGAGCCTGTCGAAGTGAAACATAGATCCCGGTCATCGGGGAGACAGAAATCGGGGGAAAGTGCCGTTTGGAAAAGGCCTCACTATGTTGCCCGGTTAATCTTGTTATATAAAGGTGAAATATCCCTTAAGGTGGTGACCGCATTTTTCAGGGCAGCTAAAAAACGGTCCACATCTTCTCTGGTATTATCCACTCCTAAAGAAACAACCAGCGTGCCCTGGGCATCCGCGTGATTGAGACCCAGGGACATCAGGACATGAGACGCTCGAAGGGAACCGGTGGCACAGGCGGATCGGGTGGATACGGCAATATTTTCATCATCCAGCATCAGCATCACACTTTCACCTTCAATGTACTTTAAGGAAATTGAAATCAGATGGGGAAGGCTGAACTCAGAATGGGTATTGATAATGTACTCATCAATATAATCCGGAAGCTGGGTTAAAATCTTTTGTTTTATCCCTTTGAGATGGGCCATTCTTTTCTCCATATCCTGCCTGGCAAGCTGCGCCGCCTTGCCCATACCGATAATCCCGATCAGGTTTTCCGCCCCTGCCCGCTTGTTGTGCTCCTGGACACCGCCGTCTAAGAGCGGAAATACACGGGTACCTCGGCGGATGTATAATCCCCCGGCCCCTGACGGCCCGTAAAACGTATTGGAGGCAAAACTGAGCAAATCGACCCCCAGTTTTTGCACGTCAACCGGCACGATACCCACGGAATCGACCGCATCGGTATGAAAAATAATCTTCTTCTCCCGGGTAATTTTTCCTATTTCTTCAATGGGCTGGATGGTTCCGGTTTCATTATTGCTGTGCATGATTGAAACCAGAATGGTTTCATCACTAATGGCTTCAGCCACATCCTGAGGGTTAACCCGGCCTTGATGGTCCACGGAAATGGAAGTCACCTTGTAGCCATTAGATTTCAGCCTGCGAATACTGCGGATAACCGCATTATGCTCAATGTTTGACGTAATAATATGTTTACCCTTATCTGCATTGGCAAGGGCGACACCCTTTATGGCATGATTGATGGATTCCGTACCTCCTGAGGTAAAAACGATTTCTTTGGACAAAGCACAGTTGATCAATTCTGCCACAGACTTGCGGGCCTTTGCCAGAGCATCCGCAGCCTGTTCGCCGCCTTTATGCTGGCTGGAAGGGTTGGCATAATCCTGTTGAATGGCCTCTATCATCACCTCTTTAATTTCCGGCAAAATCGGGTTTGCCGAAATATGATCCAGATTAATGATTTTCATATTTATGACTCCTGAACAGGAAAAGGCCGGGAGGATAGAAGGCTTTTGGGTTGATCGCCTCCCGTTTTCCGGCCTTCCAGCTTCCAGGCCTCTTGATTCTAATGATGGTGTTCCTCAAGATTTGACTGGCAGGCCTCACAAAATGTGACACCCTCCTGAATCTCGATATCACAGTAGGGACAGTAACATTTATCACCATGGGTGTGTTCGTGTTTTTCCACACGGATAGGTGCAGGTTTTGTTATTCCGGCCCTTTTATCTTCATAGTCTTTGATGGCCAGTTGCAGTGCATCGGCTCCCAGGTTGGAACAGTGAAGTTTGTTGGTCGGCAGGCCCTCCAATGCTTCGGCCACATCCATGTTGGTAATGTTTTTAGCCTCTTTTAGGCTTTTCCCCTTGGCAATTTCCGTAAGCATGCTGGACACGGCAATGGCTGAGCCGCACCCGAAGGTCTGGAATTTGATATCCTCAATGCAATCGTCTTTTATTTTAAGATATACGGTCATCATATCCCCGCAAATGGGATTTCCGACTTCCCCCACGCCGTCCGCATCTTCTAACACACCCACATTTCTCGGGTTTCTGAAGTGATCCATCACCGTTTCATTATACATTAAGAGTGCCTCCTTCAAATCACGTTTTTATCTGCAATATTATAATCATTTTTCCCTCATAGTAAAGAAAAGGAATTCATTTGTCCTTGGCGGGAGACTGATAGGAAAGGGCTTCGAGAGGGAAAGCTGATCGGCAAGCAGATAAAAACGACTTTATAATTGGCTGAGGGACCAGGATTCGAACCTGGGTTAACGGGGCCAGAACCCGTCGTCCTGCCGCTAGACGATCCCTCAGCAGATAAGAATAAACACATACACAAATGCATAATACCAGTCAAGACAATTTCTATGTTTTGAACATAATTTACCGCTGACGGCCAAGGGTTCATTTGTCTAAGATGAAAAATCTATATTGTTGACCGAAACCCTCTTATTTGATAGAAAAACAGGGAACGATTACAGGCCGGAAATTGCACAAACTTCTCTTTCTAATCGGGGTGAATAGATACGAAAAACCGGATATGATAGACGATTCCATAAAACATAAACGTCAACGAAAAGAAATGGTAAAAAGACAGATTGTCGCACGTGGAATAACGGATGAAAAAGTGATCACCGCCATGAGCAATGTACCCAGACATCTTTTTGTCAGCGAAGCGCTCACAGATCAGGCGTATGGTGATTTCCCTCTTCCCATCGGAGAACAGCAAACCATATCCCAACCTTATATTGTTGCCGAGATGACCCAGGCGCTGCAACTTGGTAAAGAAGATCGCGTCCTGGAGATTGGAACCGGCTCAGGATATCAGGCGGCCATTATTGCCCAAATCGCCTATCGTGTTTATACCATTGAAAGGATACACTCACTTCTACTAAAGGCACGCAGTCTTTTTGACAAACTTTTATACCATAATATCATCACCCGGTATTCCGACGGAACCAGCGGATGGGCAGACGAAAGCCCTTTTGACGCCATCATCATTACTGCAGGAGCTCCGTCCATTCCGCAAACACTGGTTAATCAGCTCGCCGTGGGAGGACGTATGGTGATACCTGTGGGGGATCGGTACTCTCAGGAATTGATTAAACTTCATCGGGAAAAGAACGGAATCCATAAAACCAACCTGGGCGGATGCCGGTTTGTCAAACTCATTGGTGAACACGGCTGGAGAGAAAAATAAATGCTTCGCCGTCTTTATGAGTGGGTACTGCACTGGGCTGAAACACCTTATGGATCATGGGCGCTATTTTTTTTGGCCTTTTGCGAATCCTCTTTTTTCCCTATCCCTCCGGATATACTTCTTATCGCTCTTGCTGTTTCCATTCCAAAAAAATCATTTAAATATGCCTTGATATGTTCCGTGGGATCACTTTTAGGGGGGTGTCTGGGTTATTTGATCGGGTGGCAGTTTATGGCCGGCATCGGGGATAGAATTATTTCTTTTTACGGCCTGGGTCAAAAATTTGAATACATTAAAGAGTTGTATATTGCCTATGATGCATGGGCAATTGGTATTGCAGGATTTACTCCCATCCCTTATAAGGTGTTCACTATTTCCGCCGGTGCTTTTAATATCAATTTTGCGGTATTTGTTGTGGCATCCCTGGTTTCCAGATCTGCCCGCTTTTTTCTTGTCGGAGGGCTTATTTACTTATTCGGGCCAGGGATTCAATCCTTTATTGATAAATACTTCAACATTCTGGTGGTGGTATTTACCATCCTTCTGGTAGCTGGTTTTATCATAATCAAGTACTTTTTTTAAATGAGGGGGCGGGGAGTTTCTCTTCAAAGGTTTTTTGGCGAACCGTTTGCGCTTTAATGATTGTCAGCGGTTTGTCATGCAATCGCCTATTTGCCCGTACAAGTCTTAACAATAATTTCAAGAAACCGGCGTTCGGTCCGCCTCACTGAGGCGGACTGAGATTAGATTTGAACCAGCCCCAGAAAAAAGATTCCCACGATAGCGATGATCGTCTCTGCCTGTATGGACTTAACTTAGAAGATAGGGGGCAGTTGAAGGGGGCTATAATTATTTGTTAAGGCTTGTACGGGCAAATAGGCGATTGCCTGACAAACAGAGCAAAGATTGAGAAACTCCACGGTTTCTCAGTTAACTGCACCTGGAAAACCCGCACGAATGGCAAACCAGGCAGCCTTCTTCATGAGACAATACGCTGCTGCATTCAGGGCAAACGCCCATCATCGGTTTGTTTTTTTCTACAAAATTAGAATCGGTGATATGATTCAGGATCTGGGCAATGGCATCCGGGCAGGACAGCACCTGCTTTCCATTTTGCCATGCGGAATGCGGGCATCGGATGCCGATCAGCTGTTTGACTATGGCATCAACTTTTACTCCTGACCGCAAAGCAAGAGATATCAGCCTTCCTGCAGCTTCAATTTGAGAAGAAGCACATCCCCCGGTCTTTCCCATCTGGGCAAAAACTTCGCACATTCCTTCCTGGTCGGAATTAACAGTCACATACAGCTTTCCGCATCCGGTAGAAATGCGTTCAGTGACCCCGCTGGTACGTTCCGGTCTGGGCCGAGGCAGGATTTTTTCAGCTTCGTCCTTCTCCCTGCCGATATTCAAGACCTGCCTAAGCCGGCTTCCGTACCTGTAAATGGTAACACCTTTACACCCGTGGCTGTGGGCAAGAAGATATACTTGTTGGACATCTTCCCTGGTCGCGTCCGCAGGAAAATTAACGGTCTTTGAAACCGCATTATCGGTATATTTTTGAAATGCGGCCTGGATTTTTACATGCCACTCGGGCGAAATATCATGGGATACCCTGAAAAGTTTTTTTATATGCTCCGGAACCTGGTCAATATTCTGCAGGGAACCGGCGCTTGCCACCTCACCGGCAAGAGAATTGCTGTAAAATTTTTCTTTTTTGGCCATTTTAACAAACAAAGGGTGCATTTCATATAAAGAAGTTCCGTCAAGCACATGCTTTTCATGGGAAACGGCAAAGACAGGTTCTATGCCACCTGACGCGCCAGCGATTATACTGAGAGTGCCGGTTGGGGCAATGGTGGTGGTGGTCGCATTTCTCATATAGGGTGTGGAAGGGTGATCAAATATACTTTTTTTGTACGCGGGAAAATTCCCCCTCTTTTTCCCCAGCGCAGCAGATGCATTCTTCGATTCCTGTGAAATGGTCGACATCACTTTTTCTGCCATGGAAACTGCCTCAGCGGAATCGTAGGAGATTCCCAGTTTCAAAAGCATATCTGCAAATCCCATTACACCCAGACCGATTTTTCGGGTTTTTTTGGTTAATTCCTCAATACTGGGCAGAGGGTACTTATTAACTTCGATCACATTATCGAGAAAATGGACGGCATCGAAAACTGTTTTTTTAAGCCGCTTAAGATTAAGCTGATTGCTGGTGATCATTTTTGCAAGGTTAATGGAACCAAGGGTGCAGGATTCATAAGGCAACAGAGGTTGTTCCCCGCAGGGATTGGTTGCTTCAATATTTCCCATCTCCGGTGTCGGGTTATTTTGGTTGATGCTATCAAGGCAAATAATACCGGGCTCACCGGTTCGCCATGCAGAATCTACAATTAATTCAAATATCTTACTTGCGGAGACACGTCTGGCAACTTTTCCTGTTCTTGGGTTGATAAGCTCGTAGTCGGCACCATTCTTAAGTGCCTCCATGAAAACATCGGTCAGGGCAACCGATATATTAAAATTATTCAATTGGTCATGGTCATTTTTTGACATAATGAATGCTTCTATGTCAGGATGATCCACGCGCAGTACCCCCATATTGGCACCTCTGCGGGTCCCCCCCTGTTTGACGGTTTCAGTCGCCACGTCAAAAACAGCCATAAATGAGAGCGGGCCGCTTGAAACACCTGCTGTTGATAAAACCACATCCTTGGCAGGACGAATTCGGGAAAAGGAAAATCCGGTTCCTCCCCCGCTTTTATGTATCATTGCGGTGTGTTTCAATGTCTGGAAAATACTTTCCATAGAGTCTTCAATGGGAAGCACGAAACATGCGGCAAGTTGTCCCAATCGTCGCCCGGCATTCATCAGGGTGGGTGAATTTGGCAAGAACCACATGTCACCTAACATTTTAAGAAACTTTTTTTCTGTTTTTTCCACATTCGCACCGCTTTCAAATATTGCATCTGCTCCGGCGATACTTTTTGCCACCCTGGTAAACAGTCCCTCGATCGTTTCTTTAATATTACCGCTGCTGTCCTTTTTTAGATAGCGCTTTTTAATTACAACTTCGGCATTTTTTGAAAGTGATATTTTCATGGTTGCTGTATGTGGGAAACCCTGAGTTTTAAAACCAGGTGTTTCAGCTGTGGATTCTTTATTTGTCTTTTATACCGTACTTTTCTTTTAATTTCCGGTTGACCAGAGGAGGGACCATGCCGCTCACGTCACCGCCAAACCGTGCGGCTTCCTTTATTATTGACGAACTGGTGAAAATCCAGCGAAGGCCGGTCATCAGGAAAACGGTTTGAACTTCTCTATTCAGGCGGCGATTCATCAGTGCCATTTGAAACTCATATTCGAAATCAGATACAGCTCTCATGCCGCGGAGTAATGCACAGGATTTCTTTTGAGCCGCATAATTTACCAAAAGCCCGTCAGAGGTGTCCAACTCAACATTGGAAAAATTTTGCAGGCTTTTTTCCAGCATATCAATTCTCTCTTTAATGCTAAAAAGATAATCTTTACCGGGGTTGTATAAAATGGCAACAATGATCTTATCAAAAATCTTTAGTCCCCGTTTAAGAATATCAAGATGTCCGTTTGTCACCGGATCAAATGAACCAGGATATATGGCAACTTTTTTCATGTAGTGACGGTCCTTTAAATATTCATGTGATTTGACTGCAGCCATCGGTAGTACTGTTTATGAATAAGCACCGAATGGCAACACAAAAACTATATCACATAATTTAAAAATGATACAAGCGTTTTTCCGTATTTCCTCTGATCGATGATTTGAAAAACCGGCGGTTCTGTTGGAATCGGCTCACGTACAGAATGCTCGATAATGATTAAGCAACCCTTTTCCATGCAGCCGCTAAGGTGAAGGTTGAGAAAAGATGTTTTTAAGAAATTTTTATCATAGGGCGGATCCATAAACACAAGATTAAAAGGGGGATTTGAGCGTTCAAGGCAGGTTAAATTATTGATAATGTCCCATTTAATCACTTTTGCTCTGTCGCCAAGGTGGCATGATTTAATGTTTTCTCTTATGGTAAATACAGCGCTGTTAGAGATATCAATCAATACGGCAAACTTTGCTCCCCGGCTTAACGCTTCAATGGCAAAAGCGCCGGTTCCGGCAAAAAGATCCAATACGCAATTATACTGTGCTTTAAAGGCAATGATATTAAATATTGCTTCGCGAATCCGATCAGATGTCGGCCTTGTTTTTACCCCTCTAACCGAAAGTAGTTTTCTGCCTTTTAAATCGCCACTGACAACTCTCAAATCCTTATCCTTAAGAAATGTTGTAACTCAGGTGTTTAGGTTAAAGACTGAAGGCTGAAAGGGTCAGAAAAGAACGATTGCCGTACTTCGGCAGAATGTGACTCATGTATCTAACATGGCTTTAAAATGCGCTTTTTCCTAAAAGTCTTCAGCCTTCAGCCTATCCACCTGTGCTACCTTTATTATTTGAATTTTTTAATTTTTTTATGAAGATAACTCCTCCCCACTCCGATTGCTTTTGCTGTTTTGGTGATATTGCTATTATTAAGCTGGAGTTTTTTAAGTATAAATTCTTTTTCAAAAGCTTGTTTGGCTTCCTTAAAATCATCCATCATTAAAAGCTGCGGTTCAAGCAAATCCGACTGTTTGATCCCGCCGGGGTGATAGGAATCAGGCAAATCGCTTTCTTCTATTATCTCCTTTTTTACCATAATGGTCATCCGTTCTAAAAGATTTTTCAGCTCCCTGACATTTCCCGGCCACGGATAAGCGCACAACAGGTCCAAGGCTTTGGGCGCTAATTTTTTTTGGGAGGTTTGATTCTGCTTGGCAGATTCGGCAAGAAAAATATCCACCAAAAGGGGAATGTCGTCACATCGCTGCCGCAAAGCGGGAACATTGATCGGTATCACATTCAGGCGGTGGTAAAGATCCTCTCGGAAACTTCCCTTTTCAATTTCTTCTTCAAGCCCTTTGTTGCTTGCAGCAATGACCCTGACGTTTACACTTAGTGTTCTGCTCCCACCCACTCGGTGAAATTTCTGCTCCTGAAGCACACGCAAAATCTTAGACTGTGTTTTTAAAGTCATGTCACCGATTTCATCCAGAAAGATAGTTCCGTTATTGGCCATTTCAAATCGACCGATTTTTTTTGAGGTTGCTCCTGAAAAAGCGCCTTTTTCATGACCGAACAACTCGCTTTCTATTGATTCATCGGGTATTGCCGCACAGTTGACGGCAATAAGCGGCTGATTTGCCCTTGGGCTTAACTGGTGTATGGTTCGCGCGACCAGTTCTTTACCTGTTCCGTTTTCGCCTGTGATCAGGATGTATGTCTCGGTGGGAGCGGCTGTTTCTATTTGTTTCCTAAGCAATTCGGTCGGTGTGCTTTTTCCGCTTATGGAGTTTTTTTCGATCGTTTTTTTTCTAAGGTATCTGTTTTCTTCTTCCAGTCGCCTGAAATCCAGGGCATTGTTAATTGAGACAATGACCTTGTCGATGGAAAGCGGTTTTTCAATCAAATCGAATGCCCCGAGTTTGGTCGCTTTTACAGCGGTTTCAATATTTCCATGACCGGTGATAATGATGACCTGGATATAAGGATTGCCTTTTTTTATTTCTTTTAACGTTTCTATGCCATCAATGCCGGGCATCCATATGTCTAACAAAACCAGGTCCGGGGATTGACTATCGATGATCTTCAATGCTTCATATCCATTTGAAGCGGTTATCACTTCAAACCCTTCATCAGAAAGTAGCCCCCCTAGAGATTGCAGAATGGACGGTTCGTCATCAACAATTAAAACAGATGGAAACATATTTTTTTCTCCTTGTCTCTGGCCGTTACACGGGCAGTTCTATCACAAATTTAGCGCCGTGGGGAATGTTATCCCTGGCGCTTATCATTCCGCCATGGTCAGCAATAATTGAATTTACAATGGTAAGCCCCAGACCCATACCGGTTTTTTTGGTTGAAAAATTTGGCTCAAACAGACGCGTTTTATCTTCATCGGAAATGCCAACACCATTATCTGCGATTTCCAAACGCACTTTTTTTAAGATGGGATCATGGGCCAAAGAAATAACGATGTTCCCTTTATCTTTTATCGCGGAAACGGCATTGTCAACAAGATTAATCATCGCCTGCTTGATCTGCTGGCGATCAAGGTTCAGAGCGGGAATTTTTTTGGGGAAGTTCGTTTTAAACGTAATATTTTGATATCCTTCTTTATAAAGTGCGATTGTTTCTTTGATAATCGGAAGTAATTTGCAGGGTTTCGGATCTGCTGTGGGAAATCTGGCAAATGAGGAAAATTCGTTTACCAGATTTCGAATCAATTCGGAATTGTCAATGATCATTCGGATGCACTCATTAAAAACCGGTGCGGAAAGCTGCTCGGAATATTTCCGTTTAAGACGTTGAGCCGAAAGCGTAATGGGCGTTAAGGGATTTTTTACTTCATGTGCAATCCTGCGAGCCACTTCACGCCATGCCGCCATCCGCTGCCCTTTTTCCAACTCTGTAAGGTCATCAAATAACATCACAATGCCCACATGACTCCCGGTATCGTCCTTAAGTGCATTGGCATTAATCAAGAAGCTCCGTGACCTCCCTTCGATAGATACCCGTAAAGGCAATTCGACGGCATCTTTCTTGGAGCTGGTAATATCTTCCATGACTTCTTCCACCAGTTGAAGAGGTTGTCCGCGCAGCAGATTTTTATAACTCTTTTTCAAGATATCTTCGGATTTAAGATTTAACATCTTTTCCGCCGATTTGTTTGCCGTGGTAACGTATCCTTTCGAGTCAAGCGTGACCACGCCGGCAGAAATGTTTTCCAACACGATCTCCATGTATTGTCGCCGTTCTTCATTTTCAACATTCTGCTGCTGAAGCATCAGAGCGGAAAGTTCCAGTTGCTCGCGGCCAATACGTAAATCTTTGGTCATCTTGTTAAAGGCTTCGACCAGGCTACCTATTTCATCGTCAGCCACAGGATCGATACTAAAACCAAGCTCTCCTTCGGCCACCTTTCTGGCGCCTTCAGCAAGCTCTTTTATGGGAATGCTGATTGATTTGGCCATGTAAAACCCGAACCATATGGCGCAAAACAGCACCAGAAATGCGACTATGGACAGCGATATATAGTAGGTAATCTGAATCGGTTTTTTTAGCAGTTTAATCTGCTGGTACTCTTCGAAACCTCGCGAAATCGATTTCAGGTTCTGAGAAATATAAGGAGGGATCATAGATGTCACCACCACAAAAGCCGGTTTATCATCAGGCTTTGCGCCAAAAGGAATGGTCCCGATGGTTTTGACAAGTTCTCCTGTTGTAATTTTTTCGGTGATGGACCAGGCGTCTTGGGGGATAATTTTTTTAATAAGATCATCGGCAGGCACCTCCTTGAAAGGGTTTTCCCCCAACTCCGGTGAAAAAGCGAGCATGAGACGCTTTGAGTTTGCGGAATAAATCTCCACGGCATCAAAATTGAATGCTCGCTGGACCACCTGAACGTAATTGGAAAGGGCTTTTTTTTTATCCGGGTTTAAAAGTTTTTTGGCCTTTATCTGGTATGCGATTCTTTCCAGGAAAAACCGGTTGTTGTCTTCTATCCTAGTATACATACTTCTGCCCACGGATAGTGATTTTTCCAGGGATTGCTCCACCGGAACTTTAAACCAAAACTCCATGCTGGCTGTAATAAAATTGATGGAAAATAAAAAAAGTACAATGGTTGGCAAAAGGGTGAGGGAGATAAAGGCCACCACCAGCCTGGTGCGGAGCTTTGCTCCAATTACCTTTCGCTTTCTGTCATACAGCAGTTTTACCAGATTTCTGAAAACAAGATATATTAACAAAATTGCCAACAGCAGATTGATATTAATCAAAATAAACATCAAAACGGTGTTGGAAACAGGAAAGTCGGCACCAAAATGTATGATTCTGCTTTCGGCAAAAGCCAGCAGGGAGACGATGACAATAATAATACCAATCAGCATGACTTCACGCTTTCGCCGTTTGCGATCCTGGTCGATACTGAATGGCTTTATATTTTCGTTCATAATGTTGCGGTGAGAGAGTAACGGCAGTTTGGTATACTATCGGATGCCTTTTAGTATATAAAATCTATGGTATACCAATCGGTTTCAAAATCCCATAGAGAAACAAAAAACAGGACATAATGCAGATAAAACGGAAGGGTTAGTTTGCTAACCTCAGCCTTGGCTCTGGTTTGATACCGGCTTCCTTTTTCGAGCTTGCTTAATAAGACAACCTCCAGGCTGTCAATCTCAGTCATCAGCTTTTGGGCTTGCTGAAAAGATTTGGTTACCACAGGTTTGCTGTTTTTCCACGGTCTGTCAACGGTAAATTCCTTTTTCAAAGTATCGTATTTTACCGTATGGGTGACTTTTATGTCGGCGATACTCTTATCCGGCCAGAAATTTCGAACTCTGTATAAATTCACATAAAATGAAAAAGTCGCCGGTGCTCCACTTAAAATAGCCTTCTTCAGTTTTTCTCTGAAGGCGCCTTCCACATTGAAATATATGAGGAGATCGTCACGTGTATTTGAGATATTTATATTTACCAGTTTTGCATCCTGGGCAAAAGCAGGCGTCTGAAAAAGAAAGAGCGAGCTAAGAAGTATGATAAATATTTTTCGATTCATTAGATGTGTTATATCAACATATAAAAGATAGAGAAGGACTACAAAAATATTCCATCCGAATTTATATCGAAAACTCTCTTAAATTGCAAGAGATTTTGGTCGCAATTGTTCAAGTTCCGCAGAATCGTTGATTGTGCAGGTTTCCCATGATTTTTTCTGGGAAAAGAATTTTTCAAGAAAGGCATGGTTAAAGGCGTGTCCTGACTTAACCACAATCAAATGGCCTAAGACCGGCATTCCAAGCAGGGAAAAATCTCCGAGGCAGTCAAGAATTTTGTGTCGTACGAATTCATTTTCGAATCGCAAACCATCTTCATTCACTATGCTGTCCTTATCGATCACCACTGCATTTTCCAGGGAGCCTCCAAGGGCAAGGCCATAACGTTTCATATATTCTACTTCATGCAAAAAACCAAAGGTTCTGGCCCTGGAAATGGTGCTTTCAAAGATTTTATCCGACAAATCTATGGAATAGGTTTGTTTCTTTATCAGGGGATGATTAAACTCAATGGTGTAGGTAATTTTAAAAGTATTGGAAGGATATACGCAAACCGACTTATCCCCTTCTTCGAGCGCAATCGGTTTTTTTATCAAAAAAAAATGCCTGGGTGCAGACTGCTTTTTTATTCCCGCCTTTTTTATCAGATCGATAAAAGGCGCGGCACTGCCATCCATGACAGGAACTTCGTAGGCGTCAAGTTCAACCAAGGCATTATCTATTGAAAGACCTGCAAAACTGGCCATCAGATGCTCTATGGTTGACACAATACACCCGTCACTCCCTATAACGGTTGCAAGGCTGGTATCCACCACCTGGTTAAAATGTGCGGTGATTCCGGGATTGTTAAGAAGATCTGTCCTAATAAATTTTATGCCATGGTTCACTGGCGCCGGTTTAATCACTAAATTCACCTTCTTGCCTGAATGAAGGCCAATGCCTGTGCAATTTACCGGCTGTTTAATGGTTCTTTGGCTAAAATACATTGTTACGGTATATAATATGAATAAATTCTTAAAAAGCCGAATCCATCAGCTTTCAGCTTTTGGATTCGCTCTATTGTTTAAAGGATAAATAAAGATTGTCCTATATAATATGATCTGTTATAAATTTCAACCAATAAAATAGTGGCCCGTTTGCGGTTACCGATGGTACAATTTGTGGCTGAAACAGGCAAAAAGCAGATGAGCCTAATGGACGCTTGGGAAAATTTTGCTGCAACAAAATTAACTCAAAAATTGAGATGAGTTCATGGTGAAAGCAGTAAATACGAAACAGTTGCTAAAGGAGGCGGCTTGCTGGCAAAATTATTAAGCAGCGCGGTGATTGGAATTGATGCATATTTTGTGGAAGTGGAAGTGGATATCACCTCAGGGCTTCCAACCTTTGCCACTGTCGGGCTTCCGGAAGCTTCGGTAAAGGAAAGCAAGGAACGGGTTAAGTCTGCCATTAAAAATTCAGGTTACAGTTTCCCTGATGACAGAATTACGGTAAATTTAGCCCCGGCCAACATAAAAAAAGAGGGAACCGGTTTTGATCTGCCCATTGCAGTGGGAATTTTAGCTGCAACCGGAATCGTTCCTCAAAACAGCATTAATCCATATCTTGTATTGGGTGAACTTTCTTTAGACGGTCGAATCAAACCGGTAAACGGCTCCCTTCCCATGGCTCTGGCAGCAAAAAAGGCGGGGTATGCAGGTATCGTTGTTCCGTATGACAACAGACGGGAAGCGTCCGTGGTAAAAGACATTTCTGTTTTCCCGGTAAAAACGCTGCACCAGGTGGTGGACTTTTTTCGCGGTTTTAAACTGATCAAGCCTGAAAAGGTTGATATTTCCGGTATATTTAAACATAACACCCAACCAGAGATTGATTTTTGCGAGGTCATGGGCCAGGAGCATGTGAAGCGGGCCATGGAAATTGCCGCCGCCGGTGGCCACAACCTGATCATGGTGGGTCCGCCAGGCTCAGGAAAAACCATGCTGGCCCGACGCCTCCCCACCATACTTCCTCCGATTACATTTGATGAGGCCATAGAAACCACTAAAATTTTCAGCGTGGTTGGAATGCTCAAGAAAAGCCAGGCCCTGGTTACCGAAAGACCTTTCAGATCACCCCATCATACCATATCAGATGCCGGCTTAATCGGTGGCGGGCATATTCCGAGACCCGGTGAGGTCAGCCTGGCCCATAATGGGGTTTTATTTTTAGATGAACTTCCCGAATACAAAAAGCACGTGCTGGAGGTGTTACGTCAGCCTTTGGAGGATCTTCAAGTCACCATTTCCAGGGCAGCCTCAACCATTACCTATCCATCCAGTTTTATGCTTGTCGCCGCCATGAACCCTTGCCCCTGTGGATATTTATCTGATCCGAAACATGAATGCAGGTGCACTTATAGCCAGATTCACAAATACCGGTCAAAGATTTCCGGTCCGCTGCTCGACAGAATAGACATTCATGTGGAAGTGCCTGCAGTCCCCTACAAGGACCTGATGGGAGACTCGGATGCTGAGCCGTCGGAAGAAATAAGAAAACGGGTGGAATCGGCTCGAACCATTCAATCCGCAAGATTTTCGCGCACAAAAATTTACTGCAACGCCCAGATGAGCAGCCGCCATATAAAAAAATACTGCGGAATCGATGAGGCCTCTGCCGACCTCCTTGAATCCGCAATTGACAAACTCGGTCTTTCCGCCCGTGCATACAACCGTATCCTTAAGATTGCACGAACCATTGCAGACCTCGAACGTCAGGCAGATATCCAGGTTGACCATATCTCAGAGGCAATACAGTACCGCAGCCTGGACAGGAAGAAACGAATTTCGTAAGGCTCTTCTCCAAATTATTGGAGAAGAGCCTTCCAGGAGTCAGGTTTTTCCCGTATGTCTTTGTTTTTTGATTGTTTTCACTCGAACCCCTGACCCCTATGAATCCTTGAACCCTGATCAATCGACCAACTCTTTGGGAGATGATCCTATCGTAATAACATCAATAGGAGGGTAACACAGTGAAAAGCCATAAAGTCGATTACAAGGTGATGGGCGACGATATCCAAATCGTTGAAGTTGAGCTTGACCCGGGCGAAACCGTAATAGCTGAGGCCGGAGTAATGAATTACATGGATGATGGAATCACCTTCGAAGCCAAAATGGGTGACGGGTCCAAACCGGATGGCGGTCTTTTTGGCAAGCTGATGGATGCAGGCAAACGCGCGATTACAGGCGAGTCCATCTTTTTAACCCATTTTACCAATTCGGGCACTGGGAAAAAGAGTGTGGCCTTTGCCGCACCCTATCCTGGTAAAATTATACCCATTGACATGACCAAGGTCAATGGAGAACTGCTGTGCCAGAAAGATGCCTTTCTTTGCGCCGCCCTTGGCACTGAAGTCGGTATTGCCTTTACAAAACGACTCGGGGTTGGTTTTTTTGGCGGAGAGGGATTCATTCTCCAGCGTCTCAGGGGAGATGGCATGGCTTTTGTGCATGCAGGCGGCACCGTAATCAAAAAAAAACTGAACAACGACACCATTCGGGTCGACACCGGTTGCATCGTGGCATTTACCTCGGGAATAAATTACGATATCGAGCGTGCAGGCAGCCTTAAGTCCATGTTTTTCGGGGGAGAAGGTTTGTTCCTGGCAACACTTAGCGGGACAGGGGTTGTGCTGTTACAAAGTCTTCCTTTTTCGCGAATGGCGGACCGTATTTTCCAGCATGCGCCATCTGCAGGTGGAAGCCGCAAGGGTGAAGGATCTATTTTGGGCGGTATCGGGGACCTGATAGGCGGCAAATAGGATTAAGGATTCGTAAAAAGCAATAATATTCCGCTTCGCTGTAATGCAACCGAAATTAAATTATCAATTGTATCAATAGGTTAAAATTTAGTTGGTTGAAAGATTTTCTTGAACGTCGAACGCTGAACATTGAACATCGAATGATGAAATCGCTTCGCTCCGCCGGTTTATAAATTGGTAGAATACCTTATTCAAAATTCGACGTTGGGCGTTCGATGTTCGACGTTCATAGTTTTTTTGGTACCATCAAGCTTCTATCCAGCCCATACTACGCTTTACCGCTTTTTGCCAGCCAGCATACAGGGTTTGCCTTTTGGTCTCATCCATCAAGGGGAGAAATGACTGATCGATTTTTCTGTTTGCGGAAATCTGCTCCTTCTCCCACAGCCCTACCGCCATTCCGGCAAGGTAGGCCGCACCCAGGGCTGTGGACTCGATGACTTCAGGCCTTTCAACCGCCACACCAATGATGTCGGCTTGAAATTGCATGAGAAAGTTGTTGGCGGAAGCCCCGCCGTCAACTTGCAGTTTTTTAAGCTCAATACCTGAGTCTGCTTGCATGGCATCCAGAACATCCCTGGTCTGGAAAGCCACAGATTCCAAGGTGGCTTTAGTGATATGTTCCCTGCCGGTATCTCTGGTAAGACCAAAAATCGCGCCTCTAGCATACATATCCCAATAAGGAGCTCCCAGGCCCACAAAAGCAGGAACCACATAAACACCTTCTTCGTCCATGGCCTGCCTGCCAAGCTCCTCTGATGCGGACGCTGTATCTATAATTTTCAGCCCGTCTCTCAGCCATTGTATGGCAGCGCCGGCAACAAAGACGCTGCCCTCCAGTGCATATTGGATATGTCCACCAATTCCCCATGCGATGGTCGTTATCAGGCCGGATTGGCTGAAAACAGGTTCTTCTCCCGTATTCATCAAAAGAAAGCAACCCGTTCCATAAGTGTTCTTGGCCATACCTTCCTCAAAACAGATCTGACCAAACAGGGCCGCCTGCTGGTCGCCGGCCACACCGCTGATGGGAATTTTTACTCCCTTATATTCCAGTTCTCCAAAATTCCCCGAGGAATCCCGAACTTCAGGCAGCATCGTGTCAGGCACGTCCAACGCTTTGAGGAGAGCGGGGTCCCATTTCAACTCTCTGATATTATATAATAAAGTACGTGAGGCATTTGAATAATCGGTGGCATGCACTTTTCCGTGGGTCAGTTTCCAGATCAACCACGTGTCAATGGTGCCGAATAATAATTCTCCTTTCTCCGCTCTTTCCCGAGCACCTTTGACATTATCCAATATCCATTTGATCTTGGTACCGGAAAAATAGGCATCAATCACCAGTCCGGTATTTTGACGAACATAATCTTCCAAACCCTTTGATTTTAAAAATTCACAGATTGAGGCGGTTCTCCTGTCCTGCCACACGATGGCGTTAAAGACGGGTTCTCCAGAGTTTTTATCCCACACTACCGTCGTTTCTCTCTGGTTGGTAATGCCAATTGCTGCGATATCAGAGGGATTAACCTTCCGCTCATTGACAAGCTGTTGGAACACTTCCCACTGGGATTCCCATATTTCCATGGGATCATGCTCAACCCAACCCGACCGAGGGAAGTGCTGGGTGAATTCTTTTAGTGTAATACCCTCAATTCTACCCCGACTGCCAAACAGCACCGCCCTGGAACTGGTAGTCCCCTGGTCAAGTGCGATGACATATCTTTTCGTCATTTTTTCCACCCTACAGTTCAGTACAAAAGGCCTGCTCATTCAAGCCTTGTTATTTCCCGGCTTCATTCTGCCGTCCGCTGCCTGCTTCTGCGGGTCGGTTTGTTTAAAGAGGATTCCCTTCAGCCATTCAACCCCAAATTGCAGCAGTTCTATTTCATCATTTTGTATTTTTTCCAGGATTTTTTCATCTATATCAAATCGCTTAAGGAACGAACTCTCAAAAACAAACTCCCTGAATTTATCGATGTTATAGCTTACCATGAAAAACATCTGCTTGGCCTGGTCCGTAAGCTTGATATTCGGAGGAAATGATCGTTTTCTTACCACCAGGTCCGTCCACTGTGCATTGATATCATCGTGGATATCCACCCCCTGGTCCTTTCGCCATTTATTAACCGTCCACTCTTTATCCTCTTCAAATCCAAGGCAATGGGGCTCATTAACAAAAAAATAGAATCCGTCATCGTCTGAACCTTCCTTATGGCTTAAAGTCGCCACACCTAAAGGATAATACCGACATGTGGTGGGTCTGTCTTCATATATGATGCATCCATCCTCCCTTACAAATGGGCAGGCTTTCCTGTCTGAATCAGATGTTTCGCCATCTATCAGCTTAAGTGTTACAATAGGAAGATCGGTCTTTTCTAAAATATGTGGCTCGGTATAAATGGCTAAAAATTCTTCGGAGGAAAGGCCAAGACGATTTTTGAGCCTGATAATGTCATAGGGAGTGAGGGTAATACTGATTCCTTTGCAGCATTGGGTAAAACATTTAACATCTTTATGGCATTTAAACTTAAACCTGCTTTCAGGCCCCAGCCTGACCGGTTCGATATTTGCTTTTTTACCTGGTATATCCATATGTATTCCTTTCTTTTTTTGATGATTTGTTGAACTTTTCTTAACCAAGTCGCATCGTATTGTCAAATGGTTAAAAGAAAACCAAGCAATTAAAATGTTGTGATAATACATTGAACATGACACATGGTTATGTTAAATAAAATTTAATTCTATATCATTTAAGGAAACCATGCTGAAAACACAGGTGCTGATTATTGGAGGAGGAATCACCGGCGCCGGTATTGTCCGAGACCTTACTCTTCGTGGGATTGAATGCATTCTTGCGGAGAAGAGTGATATCAACGCAGGAGCATCCGGTGCCAATCACGGACTGTTACACAGCGGTGCGCGTTATGTGGCAGGTGATTTGGTAAATGCCAAGGAGTGCCGGGAAGAGGGAAATATTTTAAAGAAACTGGCCCCCCATTGCGTAGAGGATACCGGCGGGCTGTTTGTGGCGGTTGAAGGAGATGATGAAAAGTATGTCGCCGATTTTCCCGGTTTATGTTCCAAGTGCGGTATTCCGACCAAGGATTTAGACATCAAAGAAGTGCTTGAAATGGAGCCTTCCCTTTCCGATAAACTAATCGCCGCATACCAGGTGCCGGATGCAGCCGTTGACCCTTTTAAACTCTCTTTGGACAACATTTACCAGGCTCTGGATCTTGGCTCCACCCTGCTTCGCCATTCAAAAGTCACCGGGTTTACCATAAAGAAAAATCGTATTCTGGTCACAAAGCTGCAAAACATGCTGACCGGTGAACAGTTTAACATTGAGGCCGTGCAGGTGGTTAACGCCGCCGGAGCATGGGCAAAGGAAGTGGCTGCCCTTGCCGGTTGCACCATCAACCTCCTGTATTCTAAAGGGAGTCTCCTAGTGACACACAACCGGATTGCGCAGCGGGTGATCAATCGCCTGAGGCCTTCCTCTAACGCTGATATCCTGGTTCCCGGCGGAACGGTCTCCATTTTAGGCACCACTTCCGTTACCATAGACACATTGGACCAGGTTTTTCCCACTGTTGAGGAAACCGATTATATTGTAAGTGAAGCCACCGCCATGATTCCCCAACTGGAAAGAACACGGTTTATTCGCGCATATGCAGGTGTCCGACCCCTGTTAGGAACAAAGGCCGGGGCCGATGACCGCAGCGTCAGTCGTGGGTTTTCTTTGATTGATCATCTAGAAGACGGTTTGGAAAATTTTGCTTCAATCACCGGTGGCAAACTTTCCACCTACCGGTTAATGGCGGAAAAAACGGCGAATCTTATCTGCAATCGGCTGGGTGTTTCCCGTCCCTGTCTGACCCGAACAGATCCCCTTACGCCGGCCGGAGCCGCCCGGTGGACAAAACCCGGTCTGGCTCCAAAGGTGTGGATGAAACAACATGACCCGGAAGATATCATGCTGTGTGAATGCGAAATGGTGCCCAAAAGTGTGGTGGACAGCATCGTGGAATCTATCCATAAACAAAACGGAAAACCGGACCTGAAGGCCATCGGGCTTCGCAGCAGGATTGGCAAGGGGGCCTGTCAGGGTACTTTCTGCGGTCTCAGAACTTGTGCGTATCTTTACGATACAGATGAACTGCAAGCAGATGAGGGCTTAACCAGTCTAAGGGAATTTGTCAATGAACGATGGCGTGGTGTGCGGCCTTTGCTCTGGGATACGCCGCTTATCCAGGCGGAATTACAGGAAGCCCTTTACTGCGGCCTGATGGGAATTGAATTGTAGTGTTTAAGGCAGAAGGCAGAAGTAAAAAAAAGATGGAACAAAGCGACACCCTACGGTAGAAAGAAATACTTGACAATGGATACGATGAGCAACGATAACCGGGAAATAAACTGTGACCTGGCAGTTATCGGCGCTGGTATGGCCGGAATGGCGTCGGCCCTGTTTGCTTCCAGCCGCGGAGTCTCCACGGTACTGGCAGGATTGACCAGTGAAATTATTTTTGCCAGCGGGCTGATTGATCTGATGGGGGTGCATCCAATAGGTGACGGCAAAGTCTGGGAAAACCCGTGGGAGGCGATTCAGGCGTTAATCAGTGATATCCCCAACCATCCTTTTGCAAAAATAAACAAAAATGACATCCATGGGGCTTTGGAAGAATTTCTATCCTTTATGAGTGATGCAGGCCTCCCCTATGACCGGCATGAAAATCGTAACGCAAAAATAATGACTCCGGCGGGAACCGTTAAGCATACCTATGGTGTACCTCAAACCATGTGGAACGGTGTCCTGGCCCTGGAACAAAAATGCCCCTGCCTTATCATTGATATCAGAGGACTGAGAGGATTCAGCGCCCGACAGATCACAGA
This sequence comes from Thermodesulfobacteriota bacterium, assembly GCA_034189135.1. NCBI lineage: Bacteria > Pseudomonadati > Thermodesulfobacteriota > Thermodesulfobacteriota bacterium. The sequence continues at coordinate 29,824 of JAXHVO010000088.1, forward strand.
AACCTTAAAATCTTCCTGGCCGGATTTGCGTCATGCACGTATTTCATTTCCCCATACCGATCATCTGGAAGAAGTATACCTGGAACCTGTGGCCAGATCCCTGGCACTTGCTGAAAATCGCAAAGCCCTGGCACGGATTATCCACCTCCATGTAAAAGATTCAGCAATGATAGGATTTCCGACCATTTTTGGCATTAACCATTCGGTTGAAATTTTTCACGATTTGCAGGAGATGATCGGTGTTCCGATTTTCGAAATTCCCACCATGCCGCCATCTATTACAGGTCTTCGCATCAAGGAGGCTTTTGAAACGCAACTTCCCAACCAAGGTGTTCAGCTTCTGTTGCAAAAAAAGGTTTTGAAGGTCCACCATAACAAAGGTGGCTTCATACTCGACGCCGGAGGTCCTGAAACAGAATATACCTTAAAGGCAAAGGGAATCATACTGGCAAGCGGCCGGTTTTTAGGCAGAGGGCTGCGGGCAGAAAGAAAACAAATCAGGGAATCCATTTTTGATCTCCCGGTTTTTCAGGAGGGTGAGAGAAAAAACTGGCACAGTCATGATTTTCTGGACCCCAAGGGGCATTTGATCAATACGGCTGGACTGGAAATTGATGATAAGTTTCGCCCCCTGGACAGCTCCGGCAAACCGGCCTTTAATAAACTTTTTGCCGCAGGGTCCATATTGGCACATCAGGACTGGATGCGGATGAAGTGCGGGTCCGGACTGGCCATCGCTTCAGCCTATGCCGCAGTAAATGCTTTTAAAGAACAAAAATAATAAAATATGAATCCTTTTAATGAGTTTCCCAAGCACTTAAAATCAACCATTCGTTTTGTTCTAACCGACATTGACGATACCCTTACCATAAAGGGTCGACTTCCTGCGGTGGTATTTACCGCCATGGAAAATCTTCACCAAGCAGGCATTCAAGTCCTCCCGATTACCGGACGCCCTGCCGGATGGTGCGATCATATTGCCAGAATGTGGCCGGTGGATGGTGTTATTGGAGAAAACGGCGCTTTCTATTTCAGATATGAAGACACCCAAAAAAAAATGATTCGACGATACTTCAAACCTGAAAAAGAAAGAAAACAGGACTGGAAAAAGCTGGAAAAGCTAAAACAGGAAATCTTGGAAAAAATTCCGGGCTGTCGGGTTTCCGCTGATCAGGCCTATCGTGAAGCAGATCTTGCCATCGATTTTTGCGAAGATGTTCCACCGCTTCCTGTAAAAGATATTGACCGGATTGTACGACTATTTAACCAGGCAGGTGCCCAGGCAAAGATAAGCTCCATTCATGTAAACGGCTGGTTCGGAAATTATGACAAACTTTCCATGACCCGGTTCCTTTTTGAAGAAGTTTTTCAAGTGCATCTTGAAGCAATTAAAAACAAAGTTATTTTTACCGGGGACTCCCCCAACGATTCTCCCATGTTTGCTTATTTTCCTCATTCCGTGGGTGTTGCCAATGTGATGCATTTTAAAGGAAGAATGGAATGTAACCCTGCCTGGGTAACGGAAAAGGAAGGTGGATACGGTTTTGCCGAGATGGTGGACTTTCTCCTTTTGTGAAAGAAAACTGTGAAACCTTGGCAATTAGACAAGGATCATACATTTTTTTGGATTTAGAAACAAATGGAGTTCCTGCCCTTCTTCCTGTGGAAGGTAATGGGGAACCTGCACCCTGATCATCGTGTCATTTACGCTTACGAAAAAATACAGGAAGTTACCCAGATATGCCCTGTGGGCAATCGTCCCCTTGAACAGATTTTCCCCCGTTTGGGGAGGTTCCGTAACTATTTCCACATCCTCCGGACGTATGGATGCGTAAACTTTTTCGCCGGTTTTCATTGCCCTGCTGTCCGGCATGGAGCACAGCATTTTTTCGCTGAATTCAGTACGTACGTAAACCTTATTAGAATTCGGTACCACCTCAACAGTTTCTCCGGAAATAAAATTCATGGTACCGATGAAATCGGCAACAAACCGGTTGGCAGGCTTTTCATAGATCTCCTCCGGAGGGCCGATTTGTATTATGTTCCCTGATTCCATAACGGCCACACGGTCAGAGATCACCATCGCTTCGGCTTGATCGTGAGTCACATAGACTGAAGTGATGCCCATTCGCCTGACCAGACTCTTTATCTCAAATCTCAATTCTTCTCTGAGCTTGGCATCCAGATTACTCAGCGGCTCATCTAAAAGCAGCACTTTGGGATTGCCCACGAGAGCCCGCGCCAGCGCGACCCGTTGCTGTTGGCCACCGCTTAATTGGGACGGATATCTGTCTTCCAAACCATCCAAACCCACCAACTCCAAAACTTTTTGCGCTTTTTCCTTAATGCTCTGCCTGGACAACTTTTGAAGTTTCAAGCCATAGACAATGTTATTGTATACCTTCATATGGGGCCACACGGCATAGTTTTGGAACACCATACCGATGCCCCTTTTAGAGGGCTGGACAAATCCCTGTGAAAGCATCGGCTTACCGTCAATAACGATATCTCCCTCGTCCGGCCTTTCCAACCCGGCAATGCAGCGCAGGGTGGTTGTTTTGCCGCAACCGCTGGGCCCGAGCAGTGTCAACATTTCGCCCTTCTTCACTTCCAGCTGAATGTGATTAATGGCCACCACTTTCTTAAAGTGTTTAAAAAGGTTTTGAATCTCTATGAATGCCATTAAAATTGTCTCCTTAATGTCGGTTCAGCGTTTATTGGCAGTTAAACCTGAACCTTTGATCTGTAACTATCCTTCTGCACCCCAGGCGGCTTTGAGAACACCCCCGCTGATTCTTGATATGATCAGCAGAAGAATGAAGGTGATCACAATCATCAGAAAAGCCATGGCAGCGGCGATCCCAAATTCCATTCCACGATGCCAGTTCAGGTAGATCCCAATGGGCAGGGTTTCCCATCCTCCCTTATAAAGGAATACCGCGGTGGAAATTTCCTGAAACGCCATGATGAAGAACATCACCACGCCGACAAGTACTCCTTTAAGCAGCAACGGCAATGAAATAAGGAAAAAAGTTCTGAGTTTACCGGCGCCCGATACCTCGGAGGCTTCCTCCAGGGAAGGATCCAGCTGTAAATAGGAGGAGTGCGCCATGCGCAAAAAATACGGAAGTCGCCTGGCAAACAGAGCGATGGGCATGATAATCCAATAATGGGCCAAAGGTATGGCTTTCCAAAATGCCAAAATATAACTCACACCAATGGCGATACCCGGAAACGCCAGCATCAATGTGATGACAAAATCGAGGGCATCTTTTCCCGGCACCCGGGTACGGACGATAAGGTAAGCCACCGGAAGCCCGAAAGCAATTCCGAAGATCAGCGCAATTCCACTGAAAAGGAAGGAGTTTTTTATCAAAAGCGGACTTTCCAGCAGGATGAGCCGGAAATTTTCCAGCGTCCAATAGGTGGGGAATATCTCAAAGGTCCATCTTCGGGAAAATGCGGCTAAACCCAACACAACCGGAATGAGCAAAACCAGAACGGCAATAAAAATCATGTACATATACGCACCTGATTTCACCCACCTGTTGGGCTCGATCACACGGCCTTCGGACGTTGTCCCTTTTGAGAGTCCGGTATACTTTTTCTTTTCGACCCAATACCGGGCGAGCAAAAAGAGAGAAATGCAAACGATGGAAGAAACCACCACCGCCACGATCCCCATATGCTTGCGGTGCATATCGGTAAAGTGATAGGAGATGTTGATATACGAAACCGATGGCAGAAGGTCCACCTGTCCCAGAATCAATGGGGTGAGCCAGTCGGTAAAGGGCCACAGGAATACGAGAACGGCGCCCGCCAGATAACTTGGGGTACACAGCGGCAAGGTGACGGTAAAAAATCTCCGAAAACTGCTCGCTCCCTCGACTTCGGCGGCTTCTTCAAAGGAAGGATCTATGTTGGTAAAACCTGCCGAAAGACCCAGAACGATAAAAGGGAGCATATGCAGGGATTGAATGAATACCAGTCCGTGTAAGCCATAGATGAAATTCAGCGGTTTGTCTATCAGGCCAATTTCCATCAAAAGCAGATTTACAGTTCCATATTTTCCGAAAAAGATGATGAAGGCAAACACGCCGGCGAAAGCGGGCAAAACAATCGGCAACAGAATCAATGCGGTGAAAACGGTTTTTCCCCGGTGCCTGTATCTGGCCAAAATGTATGCCAGGGGCACCCCGAATACGGTGGTGGTCAGAAGTACCATCGTACTTAGCAGCAGGGTATTTCCAAAGGTTTTGAGATAATACGCGTCCTGAAAAAATTCCAGGTAATTGCCCATACCCCAGCCACCGGTTTCGGCAATTTTGAAGCTTTCCAATACTAAAATGGAAAGCGGATAAATTACCAGGAAGGCAACGATCAACCACAGGAGTGCTGCCAGAGAAATACTGCCGCGTGACATATCAGATCCTTTATTTTACTCAATTTCAAGCCTACTTCCTTTAGGGTATCGTTATGCAACAGGCTTGATCAACAATGCTCGGAGTAAGTTGGAGTGTAGCATTCCAGCAAGGAGGGTAATCCGAAAAACACCCATTGGGTTAAACACCAACTCCTATAATTCCAAATCCCAATAATTATACGGGCGAGCGTTTGCTCGCCCGTTTATCAGACCCAAAAGTGCAGACTGACTTTACAGCACTGTTACGGCGCGACCAGCAAAGCGCGTGCTTTTGCTGCGGCCAGGCGGGCTGCGGCATACTTGCCATCGACCTCGAATAGCTTTCTGGCTTCTTTTATCTTTGCATCGGCCTTTTTCACGTTCATCTTCTCGGCTTTGGCCGCAGCAATTTCCCCCTCAACTTCCTCAATCAGGAAAAGACTGCTTTTCAATTCGCCCCATTTTCTATATATCTCATACTCGTATTTCTTGTTGACTGCGTCCCATCTTTTTGTGGCCAGATCCAGGTCGTACTCGATAAAATCGACCTTCAAATCCCAAAACGAATCAACCCCCAATGCCTTCGTTGCGTGCTTGGCCATTTCAACACCCTGTTTTTGCCAGGCGGAGAATTTAATGTCCGTATTGGCGGCAAAATATCGACCCTCAAGCACATATTTTTGCCCGTCCATACTGAACAGCCAGTCCAGAAAAATCTTCCCCACCTTTTTATTGGGCGCGCCTTTCAGTAGTGCCACTGCCTCGGGAACAAGGATGGTTTTTTCCGGAAGCAAGTCGCGTACAGGGAAACCATCTTTACGTGCAGCCATGGCGTTCATCTGCGGCTGTGCAATCCCGATGGGGACTTCACCGCGGGCCACCAGTTGGGTCGTGTCCGTACTACCGTTGGAGAAACGGGCGAGTTGAGCTGCCAGCAATCTGAGATATCTCCAGGCCTCCTTTTCTCCAAATGCCTGTAACAGGATTTCAATGGTTTCATGCATGGTGCCGGATGCATACGGCAATGTATGCACGATGTTTCCCCGGTAGATGGGATTGAGCAGATCGTGCCAAGTTTTTGGCGGCGGCAGCCTCAGTTTTTTCAAAACTTTCTCGTTGTATAGATTGGTGACAATCCAGGGCGCAAAACAGGTCCATAAATCACCCTTATCCTTTACCTTCATACCGTGCCACTTGGCAGGAACCTTGGCCCAGCCTTTTGGCCGATAAGGGATGATTAATCCTTCTTTCTTTAAAACTTCATGTGCCGGAGCGCCTGCACCCAGAAAAATGTCAGCATCCGGTTTTCCGCCCCATGCTCTGACTTTGTCCAGACAGACCGGCCATCCGCCGGGTCTTACGAAGGTAATGTCCACATCCTTCCCATAGGTCTTTTTATAGTACGTCTTAAAGCCCTTAGTCAGGCTGGCGGACAATTCCTTATAAACGGGGCCGACCCAGCCGATTTTGTCTGCAGCCTGTGCCTCCGCCATAAAAATGGGCGTGAGGACCAGTGCCATTGACAGGACGATGAAGATTGTTGTGGCCAAAATTCTTCTTTTCATTTGAACCTCCTTTCTTGTGATAGTGTCACATTTTTAAAAAGAAAACAGATTTTGCCGAAACCCATTCCTGGGAAAAAGAACTTGTCCATAGATGCAAATGCAAATCATATTTTTTAATAAAAACCAATTGGTTAAGCGCAGGATAAGTGAATGTTTGAATTGTATATTATGTTTCAGATCAGACTCATTTATCAGGAAATTCAATCAACAAATGAACCGGTATTTATGTACCAAAGACGGATTCAGCTGTCAAGGTTGATTCTTATCATGTTGATTCTTATCACTGTTGATTCTTATCGCAGACATTCACGTTTTTTGTAAATTAATAGGCATACTCTTTTAATAGCATTGATTTTAATTCTAAATGTGCTATGTAGTATCCAAATTAAACTTTTGGTTCTGTTTAAAAATCTGGAGTGCTTGTCGCTTTAAATAAACGAAATATATATTATTTCAGGAGGCTTAACATGAAATTAACCATTACCAAAACAGATACTTTAAAACCGAAACCGGATGAATCCAATTTGGGGTTCGGAACGATCTTTACTGACCATATGTTCAACATGGATTACAGTCAGGAAAAAGGATGGCACCATCCGCGCATAGAGCCCTATGGTTCTCTTGACATGGATCCTTCAATCATGGTTCTTCACTACGGCCAGGGTGTTTTTGAGGGTCTTAAGGCGTACAGAACTGCGTCAGGAGATGTCCAGCTTTTCCGACCTGCAGAAAATTTCAAACGGCTGAATCGTTCTTCTAAAATTATTTGTATCCCGGAAATGGATGAGGACTTTGCCCTTGATGCCTTGAAGCAGTTAATCACCGTGGAAAAAGACTGGGTTCCAAGTGTTCCTGGGACCTCACTTTATATAAGGCCCACCATTATAGCGACAGATCCTTTTATTGGGGTGCGGGCGTCATTTACCTACCGTTTCTTTATTATCATGTCTCCGGTAGGGGCATATTATGCGGAAGGCTTTAATCCCGTAAAAATATGGGTTACCAGAGAACATGTCCGGGCCGTCCGGGGTGGTGTGGGAGAGGCCAAAACACCGGGAAATTATGCGGCCAGCCTGTACGCCGGTGAAAAAGCGCATAAAGAGGGCTATACGCAGGTGCTTTGGCTGGATGGCGTCGAACAGCAGTATATTGAAGAAGTCGGGGCAATGAATATATTTTTCCTTATCGATGACGAACTCATCACCCCCATGTTAAACGGCAGTATCCTTCCCGGAATTACCAGAGATTCCGTCCTTGCCCTTGCAAAATCCTGGAATATAAAGGTGACTGAGCGGAAGATAGGTATAGACGAGGTGGTAGCGGCACATGAGTCCGGAAAATTGCAGGAAATATTCGGATCGGGAACCGCCGCGGTGATTTCGCCGGTGGGGGAACTGAAATACGGAGATAAAGTTCTGACCATCGGTGACGGCAGCGTCGGCCCCATGGCCAGCAAACTGTTCAACACCATTCAAGACATCCAGTACGGAAAATCGGAAGACCCTTTTGGCTGGATTGAACCGCTGTAAGCTATTTAGCGCCTGAATGAAACACTCAGTGGCGACGTTCAGCCGTCCACTGAAGTGTCTCTTTCGGTAGTATTCGATCTGGCGTCATAATAAAACTGATCCGCCTGTTTTGGATCTCTTTTAAACACCCGATAAACAACCATTGGGTTTTTAACAAAATACCAATCGCCAAACTGGTCAAATTTCCTGCATGATGTGACAATGCGGGCCTTGCGTATGGTGCCGTAGCGTTTTCCAACACGTTTCCCATATCTTTTTAAACGTTTGCCAAAATCAAGGTCTTCAACGCAGCACAGCTCTTCATCAAAGCCTCCAATGGCCTCATAATCTTTCCTCAAACACCAAAACATCCCTGCACTCACGCCATGCCACAAAATATAGGGGGCCACCACCAACAGGCTGCAAAGTATCCCCGGTGATATTCTTTCCGGGACGATCTTAACCCCGCCACCGATATATTTTCCCGAATCGAGTTTTCTCAATACCTCCAGCAGCATATTAGAGGTCATTTGGCTGTCCGCATCTATGGTAACGATGATATCCCCTTTGCATGCCTCAGCCCCCTTGTTTCGAATACGGCTCAAATTTCGCGAGTCTTCAGTAATCACCCTTGCACCCAATTGGGCGGTAATCTCCCCGGTGTTATCCGTGCAACGGTTCATCACCACAACATGCTCAACCACTTCGGACACCTGTTTTGCAGCGGCTTTAACTGAGCATAGGCAGCTTTCTATCAAACGTTCTTCATTATAAGCCGGAGTGATTACTGAAATCATTTTCCTCCCTCCGAACGCCTGTTTTAGAGGGATTGCCCCTATCTCTCTTTTTTGTAATACTTTTAGTATTATTCAGACAGAGTTTTTGCACCAATCTTTTCATGGGCTTAAGATCGTTATCATGGTGGCGGAATCAATGTTGCCGCCACTGATTATGATTCCAACCCGGCCTTCTGCGATCACAGCGCGACTCAGCAATGCCGCCAACCCAAGAGCACCGGAAGGTTCAACGACCAGTTTCATGCGGTAAAACAGAAATTTGACCGCCTCTATAATATCTTCTTCGGAAACCGTTTTCATATCATCCACAAACTCCAACACCAGCGGAAATGTGATTCTACCTAACGAGGGCGTACGGGTTCCGTCAGCAATGGTCGGTGGATTCTTTACCCGGTGCAGCTTTTTGGTTTGGAAAGATTTGGTGGCATCGTCGGCCAGTTCCGGTTCGATACCGATTACCCGGCAATTCGGTGACATTCCCTTGGCCGCAATCGCCGAACCGCTCAACAGCCCACCTCCGCCACAGGGAACCAGCAACATATCAAGATTGCCGATCTCCTCGAACATCTCCAGCGCGGCAGTCCCCTGTCCTGCAATTACCTCCGCATGGTCATACGGCGGAATCATGGTATAGCCGTTACTGGCTTCAAGTTCTTTGGCAATATCCTCACGGCTTCCTTTGTCGGGATCGTACTCAACAAAAGTGGCCCCGTACTCCTTGGTGGCAGCCCGCTTGGTTGCAGGAGCGTCGTTCGGCATGACGATTGTGGTTTGAACATTCAGCATTTGACCGACCAAAGCCACTGCCTGGGCATGATTCCCTGAAGAATAAGTAACCACACCTCGCGCTTTCTCTGCTTTCGAAAGTTGAGAGATGCTGTTGAATGCCCCGCGAAACTTAAATGCCCCAATTTTTTGGAAATTCTCGCACTTGAAATACACTTTTGCCCCAACCAACCGGTTGAGTGTCCGGGAAGTCATAATCGGCGTTACATTGGCATAACCTTTCAATCTTTTTTTAGCGGCTTGAACTTGTTCAAACATAGTCTCTCCGGTTCATTTCAATGTCATGTATTAGGGTTTTTAATCAAATAAAGTCAAAACGAATCAATTCCACCGACCCATTCTGGTCAATGAGGTAAACCCAATCTTACTGTTCTGAAGAATTATATTATGGGTTAAGCGAAATTGAAAGGGTCATTTTGTGTGAGCAAACCATACTCTTCCGGCCTGCGATCTGATAGAATATGATTTCTTCGGGTAATCATTTTATCTCTGGCCAAATTCAGATCAACTTCCTTTACCCGGACCTCTTCTGCTGTCTGCGAAGCTTGAACAAGTACTTCGCCCTTGGGGTTCGCAATGGTGGAAAGGCCGGTAAACGATAGGTCGCGTTCAGTACCGATTCTGTTGGCGGTAACCACGTAAACGTGATTTAGTAAGGCATGGATGGGAATTGCTTTTTGAGCGAAACCGGGTAATACCAGGTTCGAGGGATGACAGATGATGTCGGCGCCTTTGAGAGCCAATATTCTCCAAACTTCAGGAAATATCCAATCAAAGCAAACCAGCAATCCGATTTTGCACAGCCCGAGGTTGAAAATCGGCAATCCCGCATCACCGGCCGCAAAATAATCCTTTTCATTCATGAATAAATGAAGTTTACGATATTTTCCCATATAGCCTTCCGGGCCAATAAGCACAGCTGAATTGAACAACAGGTTTTTAAATCTTTCATTAAAACCGGACACCATGTAAAAACCATATTGTTTGCATTTAGATTCCAAAAATCTTATAAACAAGCTATTGGCGATTTCTTCAGACCCTTCCCATGCCATCTCCCTTGATGCGAAATGATAACCGGAATTGCACAATTCAGGCAATACCACCAGGTCGGCCTCTTTACACTGAACAATAAGTCTGTCTATGGTGCGTATGGTCGTTTCAACATGACAAAGTGCCGGAGCAAACTGTATAAAGCCTATTTTCATAACATCCTCCAAAAGGCCTTGGTAAAGCGTTATTTTTCAAAGGTTTCTTTCAATCGTCACTGTTCATCGAAAACTTCAAACGTCTGGTAAAAAGTAGTCTTTTACTTTTTATGTAACCATTAATGATGAATGAATTCCATCAGATTGGCAATTTTATCAGGGCGTCCGAGGACCACCAGGGTATCATCAGCAAGAAACTGTGTATTGGCCTGTGGATTGGATAATGTTTGTGCATTCCTGCGTATTGCCAATACAGTCACCTCAAATCTTTTCCTTAGATTTATCTGGGCGATGCTTTTCCCCACCAATGATGATTTTTCCGCAATTTTTAAAGTACTGATTTCAACATCGGGAAGTTGAAGTTTTAACTCCGATACGGATAACGACTTTTCAGAAAAGCTTCGAAACATTTCGTAACCATCTGATCGTATTTCGGCAACCCGCTTTTCGATTTCATCTCTGGGTATAAGATATTTGGCCAACACCCGGGTAAAAATTTCCACCGATGTTTCAAATTCTTCCGGAATGACTTCGTTGGCCCCTAATTCATACAGCGGTTTCATCTCCTGGAGATAACGTGTTCGAACGATCAAATGAATTTTCGGATTAAGTCTTCGAATCATTTCGGTAATGCGACGGGTTGCTGCAGGATCATTAATTGCAGTCACCGCAATTCGCGCATCTTTGATGTTTGCGTGCTGGAGTACGACCTCCTGGGTTGAATCCCCGTAAAAAATCGGTTCACCATGTGTTTGTTCGGTCCTCACTGTATCAGGGTTCATCTCAATAACAGCATAGGGGATACCCGATAGCCTGGCAGCTCTAGCCACATTTCGGCCATTAATTCCAAAGCCGATAATAATGAGATGGTCTTTTTCCCCCTTCGCCTCTGCCTCGGGAACAGGGAAAAATCCCGATATTAGCCTTTTCGGCAGGGGCAGTCGCAGGATAATGTCTGATAAACGCGGTGCCAGAGTTATAATAAATGGTGTCGCCGCCATGGTAAGCACGGAAAAAGATAAAAACAGTTGATAAATATCCCCTGAAAGCAAACCATGTTCCACCCCGGTTTTGGATAGGATAAAAGAAAATTCACCCACCTGGCTCAGTGCAAGGCCGACCAGAATTGAAGTACGTAAAGGAAATCCCAATAAAATTGTGGCAATACCGGCAATGATGGATTTTAAAAATAAAATTCCCACAGCGATCACTATAATGGTCCCCGGATTGTGAAAAAGAAAGCCGACATCGAGCAGCATACCGATGGAGACGAAAAAGAAACTGGTGAAGACATCACGAAAGGGTAAAATACTTCCCAGGGCCCGATGACTGTATTCAGATTCGGAAATGATCAAACCTGCCAAAAATGCACCCAAAGCAAGTGAAAGGCCTGCGCTGGAAGTTAACCACGCAACAGCCAGGCAAATGACAACCACGCTCAACAAAAAAAGCTCCTGGCTTCTCGTCCGGGCGATTTGATACAATACCCCGGGTACAATCCATTTGGCACTAACGATGACCAGCAAGATAATTCCGGCTCCCTTGGCGATAAGAACAGGGACGGATACGCCGGTTTCCCCGGCGGCCCCGGCCAGCAGAGGGGTAATCAATATCATGGGAACAATGATGATGTCCTGGAAAATCAGGATACCAAGGGTTGTACGCCCGTGGGGGCTATCAACTTCAGCCCTGTCCTGGATCAGTTTTAGCACAATGGCCGTGCTGGAAAGGGAAATAAGAAATCCGACAAAAATTGAGTTGCCGATTGGTTGCCCCAGTTGCCTCGCTATCACAGCAGTAATTAAAAAGGTAAGCAACACCTGAATCGAGCCCCCCACCAATACCGATTTTTTGATTTGCAGCAGTTTTTCTAAAGAGAGTTCGATTCCGATGGTAAAAAGCAACAACACCACACCGACTTCAGCCAAGATTTCAACCTCATGAACCGCCTTTATCAGGCCAAGTCCGTATGGTCCGGCCAATACCCCGGCAAGAAGAAAGCCCACAATCCCCGGAACATGAAGGCGATGGCAGATATAGAGGATGCCGATGGACAGCCCAAAAATGATAATAAGGTCATTCAGCAGCGGTATTTCCATATTTATATTTTCCTTAAGAGCTAATGAAGATTGTTGCTAAAGGTTTCCCCAATGCAAAATGCGATGTATTGGCATGGTTATCGTCTTGGTGGTCATATGGTTAAAAGTGTATCCTTATTCTTTAAAATTTGAGTCAGCGGGTCTCCCCAGTATTTAACTTCTATATTCATTTTTTCTAATATTTCAGTCACTTTTAATTGATCGGCACACGCCTTGCAGGCGGTTATGTGGACACCTGCATTCAATGCTTCTTCAATTTTTTGTTGGATATTGATGTCTTCGCTCACCAGTTTAGTTGTGGCGCCCCAGATAATAAGGGTTACTTTATCCCACCAGCCATGAATCAAAGAGTTTACCGTGTACATAAAAACCATCTTTTCTGCTGTAAGCGGATTATCATTGGTCCATAGTACATAAAGATGTGTCTTGGTATTCATTGATTAACTCCTTTTAACTTTCGGTTAACGCCTGCATTATTCAAATTAAAGTGTTGTGAAGCGGAGCTTTATTCTAAATTCTCCAGCCGCTTTGCATTTCCCTATGCAATTACGTGAGAAGTGCTTCTTGCTTTTCTATATCAATTTACCTTCTATCCTCCTCCCCGTGAAAGTTCTTCAATGGTTCCGAACCATAAGAGGGGGATACTGATGACGGCAAAAATTGATAAAATTATCAAAACAATGTTAATAATTATCGTAAAATTATCTGTCACTTTGATAGATACTTTATGACTATTTTTTAGATAGGAAGATTTGGTAACTTCACTGCATGCAAATAAAAGCAAAATGGGTGTAACAATCCAGACGGAACCAAGGTTTGGGTGAATGAGTTGCCATTTTTTTAGTATTTCGGCCACAATTATACCCAACCCTGAAAGTCCAACCCCAATTGAGCGAAAAAAAGTAGTAATAACCATCTAAAAAAGCTGGAAAAGCCTTTAGAATAAGGGTATACAGATGGTGACGAAACCAAAAACCCAAATTCTGAAAGGCTTTCATAGA
>JAXHVO010000089.1 GCA_034189135.1 Thermodesulfobacteriota bacterium
GGTAGCCAAGATTTGATTTACTACTGGCTGCCATCATTTTGAACGGTAGTAATTTAATGAACGAACATAACCAACCGGCTGGCTCGTAAAACCATGACTTTTCGTTCAGGCACTAATTAGTTGAAAGTAATATGAACGCTCTAGAAAATAAAACGCAAAAAAAACTTGAAGAACGCATCGCATACCTGGAAAAAAACAGGCGTTTTGTGCAGAATGCTCTAGAGATGGCACTTTCCATGGGGGACTTTTTAGAGAGCATCAACGGAAAAAAAGATGTAAAACAGATTTTACTGGCAACCGAAAAACGGATCAAAAAAATTATACCCTTTGACACATGTGTTTTATATCGTATTAATGAAGAGGATCACTCAGATTTTATCCCTGCCGTATATGATACCGATCCGTTTGAACAATATGTTAAAAACGAAATAGAGTTTATGATTGACGAGGGCCTTTTTTCATGGGCGCTTAGAGAGAGAAGGGGGATTACCCTTTCATCAAAAGACAAGACGAGACAATTCGTATTGCATGTAATTTCTACACCTTCCCGGATCCGCGGCATGTTTGTCGGATTATTACCGGCTAAAAAGCCTGTGGTTGCCGATTATTCTAAAGCCCTCCTGTCTATCATTTTAATGAATACCGCCAATGCGATGGAAAACAATCAGTTATATAAAATAATTCTTAACCAGAATTCAATTCTTGAAAAGAAAATCGAGAAGAAGACCAAAGAACTTATTCTTGCCGAAAGAAAACTATCACACGCCCGAAAGATGGAAGCAATCGGAACCCTTGCGGGAGGCATTGCCCACGATCTTAACAATATCCTTTCAGGTCTTGTGAGCTACCCGGATTTACTGTTGATGGACATTCCTGAAGACAGCCCTTTAAGAAGTACCATCCTGACCATACAAAAATCGGGTGAAAGAGCGTCAACCATGGTCCAGGATTTGCTGACCATGACAAGAAGAGGGGTAGCGGTTACCAACGTATTGAATTTAAATGAAATAATTTCTGAATACTTGAACAGCCCGGAATATAATAAACTTAAATCATACCATCCTGAGGTTGAAGTTAGCACCTGTTTTGACTCCAATTTGCTTGAAATTTTAGGCTCTCCGGTTCATCTTTCTAAAATCATTATGAACCTTGTCACAAATGCAGCCGAAGCACTCCCCGAAGGAGGAAAAATTAACATCACCACCCAAAACCGCTATATAGACATGCCGGTGGGAAGTTACGATGATGTAGAAGAAAATGACTATGTGGTTTTAACCGTTTCAGATAATGGCACCGGGATATCACCGGAAGATTTGGAAAGAATATTCGAGCCTTTTTACACTAAAAAAGTGATGGGCCACAGCGGAACCGGACTTGGAATGGCTATTGTTTGGGGAACGGTCAAAGACCATAAGGGATATATAGATGTAGAAAGTACCGAAGGGAAAGGAACCGAATTTACACTTTATTTTCCCGTTACCAGACAGGAACTAGAAAAAGATACCACCAGATTATTCATGCGGGATTATATGGGTAATGGAGAGTCCATTCTGGTTGTTGATGATATGGAAGAGCAAAGGGATGTTGCCGAGGGATTGCTTAAAAAACTGGGTTATTCGGTGACGACCGTAGCGAGTGGTGAAGAAGCCGTCGATTACATGAAAAATAATTCTTCAGATCTGGTGGTACTCGATATGATTATGGATCCCGGAATTGATGGACTTGAAACGTATAGAAGAATTCTTAAATTACACCCCGGACAAAAGGCTATTATCACCAGCGGATTTTCTGAAACAGACAGAGTAAAAGAGGCTCAAAAACTTGGCGCAGGCGCATATGTAAACAAGCCATATATGCTGGAAAAAATTGGAATCGCCATCAAAAAGGAACTGGGGGAAAAGGCACCAAAACAGAAGGCAGAAGGATCAATGTGAAAGAATGAAAAAATTGTGTGTTGCTATTCTCATTGATTGTTACTAATTTTGGATTTCTCAGGCTTTTCTATTTTTCACTTTTGCCTCCGTGACTTTCTGCCCGTGTCTTTCCAAGAAAATTCTTCGCTTCAGGCATTATATACCTTCTGCCTTGCCCTTGCCGCATTCTTTAACGTATCCACATGAATATCTACATAATCAAAAAGCCGGGCTTTTGCTTTACCTGGTGCCGGACGGAGTATTCTTCCAAGATATTGAACCACTCTTCCACTAAACCGTATCGGTGTTGCCAGAAATAGTGTCGACAGATCCTTGCAGTCGAAACCTTCTCCTATAAGTTGACCTGTAGCGATCAAAACCTTAACTTTTCCCTTATTCAATCGGGCAAGCGCTTTTTGCCGATGCCCTGCACTTACACTTCCTGTCAGAAGTTCGGATGATATTTTGTATTTGTACCTAAGCAGCGATTGAAGGGTTTCACAGTGCTTTTTCCGGTCTGACAGCACCAGGCAAACGCCCCGTTCCTGTTGCGTTTCCTTGGCCACATCTGCTGCGATAAGATGGTTTCTTTTATCGTTCATGGTAAGTTCCAAGAGCATTTTGCTGTACTGATTGACCGGATCAAAATAGGGTTTAAAATCGGTTTCCCGTGTAATTACCCTAACAGGCATAACATCGCCGGTTTCAATCAGACGTTTTTTATCAACCTCGTAATGAATATCCCCCAAATGCCAGAATATCAATTTGGCAAGATTGTCCCTTCTATAAGGGGTGGCACTTAAACCAAGCATATATTTTGAATCAAATTCGCTTACGGCTTCTGTAAAGGTACGACTTGGAGTTCTATGGCACTCGTCGACCACAAGGCTTCCAATATGCTGCGACACTTCGGAAGCACATTTATAGAGAGACTGGACCAGGGCCACCGTGATTTTTTTTCCTATCATCTTTTTCCCTCCACCAATAACACCTACCTCTGTGGCTGGAATTTGTAAAAACGTCTCAATCTTCTCAGTCCATTGAACAGCCAATTCTCTGGTATGGACCACAATCAGGGCCGGCTGTTTACGCTCTGAAATGATATGCAAAGCCATGATGGTTTTCCCTGAGCCGGTGGGAGAGCTCAACGTTCCGAATTCTTTAGATATCATCCGGTCAACCGCCTTTTGTTGAAAGGGCTTTAGCCTGCCGGTAAATGAAAAGGCGACTTTTTTCAACATTCGTCTTTTATCTTCAATCCGGTAATTCACCCGGTGACGCCGGCAAAGGAGAATAAGCTGCCGTAAATATCCCCGAGGAATCCATAGGCCGTTGCCACCTACTTTATGGTAAAACTTAAGTGTTTTGGGCGTGCCTCTGTTCCACCGACTCATCCTGGCGTTTTCTATCCATTTTGGATTAGTAAATTCCAGCCGTTGGGTCAGTATGGCCATCAGTTCCGGTGGAACAGCAGAAAGTCTTAAATTATTTTTAAGGAGAATATTCACTCTTCCTCATCTAAAAGCACTTTTGCCATGTTTATATCGTAGACCTGTTTCGAATCGAAATCTTTATTCTTGTTTAAAGCAGCCGCCTGTTTAATGGCTTCGTAAGGCAGCCAGCCATGTTCTTCCCAGAGCCCCGGATCATCTGAATTTAACAGTCTGAAAAAAACTTCCCCTTTTATTTTGCGCACATAGGTGCGAACTTTTTTATTTTGCAGGTTAGGGTAATAATAAAAACCCCTTTCGTCTTTCATCTTTTTGTTTCCTTTCCTTTAAAGTTGATGGATTGGGAAAAAGTCTAAAATTCCCCTTACACCTTTAAGCTGACTTTTGGATACACTTAACACCGTGAGAATAGCAACTATTTGTTTTATATGTACTTTTTGTGAACCGCAGAATATCGAACAAAAAATATCGAATGTGGAGGTGCTCCCCCTTCGTAATTCTGCGGTTCCTTGTTCGATATTCAATATTCTATGTTTTTGGAGGACTACAAAAAAGTCACAAAACACCTCTGGCCTCATGTGCGGATAAAAATCAGCCCCAACATGGATGAGATTAAATTTTTCCCCGTTCCTGAGCAATCCGGATGTAGGTTTCCATACCGGTTTTGGGAGGCAGATACTGCTGGGCATCCGATTTTTTAACCAGCTGCATGGCTTCGGCAGGACAGGTGGTGACACACAGGCCGCAGCCGATACACCGGTCAAGATTAACGGCTGCGATATCGTCTGCCATATCGATGGCTTCCATCTGGCAGCGATCGATGCAAGTTTCACATCCTGTACATTCTTCATCATTCACCTGTGCAAAATAGTTGCTCTGGACAGCCGCAGAGGGTACAGGCTGCTTTTTCAAAGACCTGAGCATCCCGCAACAGTCACCGCAGCAACTACACATACCGCCAACCTTCTGAGAGTTAAATGGCTGCATGACCAGGCCGGCCTTTTCATTCTCCCTGACTATTTTTTTAGCCTCCTCCTTGTTGATATATCGTCCCATACCGTTATCCACGTAGTATCGACCGTGGGAACCGAATAAAAAACAGGCCTCAAGTGGTTTATCACATCCCTTGCCGGCAAGCCTGGCAGTTTTACGGCAAATACACGGCGCAACTGCAATGATCTCCTGGCTATCAATAATTTCAAGCACATCCTCATAAGGTGCCACCGGCCATTTTGCTACCAGTTCCCGATTGATAGGAACCGTTCGCATCACAGGCGTTTTGAATGATTGTAAAGTACTACCCAGCGCCGTTTCGTAGTATTCATCCAGATCACGAGCCATTTGTTGATCCACCGAATTAAGCTGAAACTCATATAAACCGACCACAAAAGGTATGGCAGCATATCGAACTCCACCATTTTTTACCTGACGAAACAGTAACCCTTTTCCGGCCATTTGCTCCATTTGTTTCGCTAAGTCGGCGGGATCCAACCCCAGCCTTGCAGCCGCATCATCCGGTGTTTCCAGGAGAGGTAAAAGCCCTAAAAACAATTCGGCATCCTTTTTACTGAACAGCCTTTGGAGTATCTTGATTTCAATCTTTGTTTTGGTAGCTGGATAACCAGTGGCCAGATCGTCAAGACGCTGTCTTAATCTTTCGTAAGTGTCACTCATATCACGACCTCCTTTATATCAATCGGTTTCATCAAAATCTAATATTTTTCAAACCGATGTAAAGCCTTGGATAAAAAAAGAGTCAAGAAAAAAGAACAAATATTCGTTTTTAATTGACTCGATTTCTTTTCATTTCTAAAATGTATACAATTAGCCAATTTAAAAGGACTTCTAATTTTGTATTCTTCAACCAAAAACTTGGTGTTCCTTGCCGGGAAAAAAGCATTTTTAAAAATAAGGGAAGAAGGCCTTAAGCCGGAAATGATAAAAGTGATCACCGGCGCAGCCGGCGGGCCTAAATGGCTGGTACTCAATCATCTTGATCGGGTCATTTTTTCTTCCTGGATAAAAAACCGTAAAAAACCTCTTTTCCTGCTTGGTTCTTCCATCGGCGCCTGGAGATTTGCAGCAGCTTCGCAAAACAATCATCGCCAAGCGATCGATCGGTTTCAATCGGAATACCTTGGCCAGCATTACAGTTCAAATCCTGGGCCTGAAGAAGTCACCCGCGAAACCGTTCGCATCATGAACCGCTATATTGACGATACCAAGATCAGGGAAATTTTGCAGCATCCCTATATGCGGCTTAACATAATGGCAGTTCGGTCAAAATGGGTTGTTTCCAGCGATAAAAAGCTGTTTTTGACATTCGGATTACTGGCTTCGGCCTTTTTAAACGCATTCAGCAGAAACAGCCTAAGATTCTTTTTTGAAAGGGCTCTCTTTTATGATGAGAGAAGCCTTCCCCCTTTTTGGGAAATGGACGGTTTTCCCATCAAAAAAATTCCTCTCCATACATATAATATTAAAAAGGCCCTGTTGGCCTCCGGTTCAATACCTTTGATTATGTCCGGTGTGGATAATATTTCCCATGCACCGAAGGGCACTTACAGGGATGGTGGGGTTATCGATTATCATATGGACATTCCTTTTCTGGGTGGAGATGAAGGGATAGTCCTTTACCCGCACTTTACAGACCGTATTATTCCAGGATGGTTTGATAAAAAACTGTTCTGGCGGAAACCATTAAATATGGATCACGTATTACTCATAGCGCCATCAGAAAAATTTATTGACCGTCTGCCCCGAAAAAAAATACCTGACAGAAATGATTTCATCCATTTTAAAGGGCGCGATGCAGAACGAATTGAATGCTGGAAAACGGTGATTAAAATTAGTGAGCGCCTGGGACACGAATTTTTAGAAACCGTAGAAACAGGTAAAATTCGAAAGCTGATAAAACCCATGAGGTGTGTCAAATGAGTATACTGAAATTATTTGTTAAAATATCATTTATCTGCCATCTGATGGCGCTTTTTGTGGGGTGCAATTATCTGGGACTGGTGGAACAGCAATACCTGGATGACTCGCCTAAAAAAACGTGTATTCTAATGGGGGAAATTAAAAAAACGGGGCGGACGTCCAGACCTGTTTTGGTGGTTGCTTTTTCAAAACAATACTCTGCTAAACAAAAGGCTCAAATCATAAAAGTCGCTGACTCCATTTTGCTCAAGGAACCTGGACCGTATACGCTGCATGTGACCCAGGGAAAGTATAATATTGCCGCTTTCATAG
This sequence comes from Thermodesulfobacteriota bacterium, assembly GCA_034189135.1. Lineage (NCBI taxonomy): Bacteria > Pseudomonadati > Thermodesulfobacteriota > Thermodesulfobacteriota bacterium. Next base: position 6,614 of record JAXHVO010000089.1, read on the forward strand.
ATTTTGACGAAAATTTCATCTATGACCGCGATGATTTTGCCGGCTGGTATGGAATGCCGGACACCGCATCGATTAAATCGGAGCAGGTGATGAGCGGTCTTGATATTGTTGTATCGGAAAAAACAGACCAATCCATTGATTTTCCCATTTCAATAAAAGCATCCGCATATAAGCATAAAAAAAATCTCGGTCTTGAAAATGAAGGAATAATAGATCTTGATGATAAAGTCTTTGCAAAAAAATACAGTTCCATGGGCCTGTGGTCACCTGCCAAATTTATTATGAAAGCAGGTATTCATATATATTCTCTTGAACATTATGACAAAGCAAAAATACCGATCCTGTATATTCATGGCGCTGGAGGCTCCCCGAGGGATTTCAAATATTTGGTAAAAAATATTAACCGGGATATATATCAACCCTGGTTCTTTTATTATCCATCCGGACTGAAGATAGAAAAGATATCTGATATCCTTTATAAAAAAATCGAAGTGCTTCATAATAAATATAAATTTAAAGTGCTCTACATAACCGCACACAGCATGGGAGGCTTGGTATCACGATCCTTGATAAATAGATATGACAGTCAAAAAAGGTTTGATTTCTTAAAGTTATACATCTCACTTTCCACCCCTTACGGAGGCAATAAAGTATCCCGGCTTGGGGTGGATTACAGCCCGGCCCACATTTCCTGCTGGGAAGATGTTGCCACGGGCAGCCAATTCTTAAAAAATCTTTTTATAAAAAAAATGCCGCCTAACATTCGGTTTTATCTTTTTTTTGGATATGCCGGGGATAGCAGAATCTCTAAGGATTTTGACGATGGTATCATATCCCTAAAAAGCCAGCTTGATCCAAAAGCAAAAGCAGAGGCACTTCTTACCTGCGGTTTTGACGAAGATCATGTCAGCATCTTAAGCAGCCATAAAATGGTTGCAAAATACAACGAGATTCTTTCTATCGAGTATGCAAATATTTCAAAGGAGGTTGAAAGGGATGCAAAAAAAGCTTTGCGCTTCGGGGAATATCAACCGATAACAAAAATTACCGGGCCCGTGGCCTTAAATAAGAAGCGTTTAGCTTTGTATCGCCCGGATACCCTGCCGGAAAAAAGCAAAAAAAAATATATCAATATGTTACGATCGGTCAAAGACACGGATATAATACGGGCGTCAAAAGCCATCTGTAAATCTTATGCGGGCAATGAAGGGTTGGTAAAGGCAGCCAATAAAAGGCTTCTGACGAAAGTTAAAAAGCGCTCAAACGCAATCAACCATGTGGATGCCATATCGTGGCTTTGCAATATTCTTGGGACTTCGGAAGATGTGCGATTCTTACCTACCTTAAAAAAAGTGGCACATGAGACCGATAATGAAAAAATAAAAAGATATGCTGAACTGAATATAGCAAAGCTGATGAAAATCAGTTACTATCCTTTAGGCAGATTTTCAAAATGTATCAATGGCGAATGTATCAATGGCCGGGGAACGCTGATTCTTCCTGATAAAACCATATATACGGGTGAATTTCAAAAGGGTTGGATGCATGGATATGGTAAAATCTCCTTTCCCGACAAATCGGGTTATAATGGTCCGTGGTTTAAGGACAAAATGCATGGGGAGGGAGTGATCACCTATCCTGATCGAGCTGTATATACGGGAAAAGTCAGTAGAAATGTAAGACATGGATATGGATATATGACTTTCCCCCAAGGCATGAAATTTGCCGGAGAATTCAGAGACGACATGCGGCATGGCCCGGGGAAAAGGATTTTTACCGATGGGACCACCTATGAGGGAATATGGAGAAATGGCCGCATTCGTGGCAAAGAAACCGTTTTTTCATCCCAATATGCAAAAACCGAAAGTGCCACGGTAGTGAAAAAAGCCTTTCCTGACGGGATAAGCTATATTGATGCCTTTAAAGACAGGTTATCTTCCAAACGGTTGAATGCCGGGCTTCGAATACAAAAAGGGAACATCCTTTATTTTGACGGGAATTATGAATACGCCATTATTTATTATGGCAAAGCAATTGAGTTGTTTCCCAATAATAAAACCGCATATATAAACCGGGGAACCGCATACGCAAAAAAAGAATTATTTATCAAAGCCATTGATGATTTCAGTAAAGCGTTAGAGATCGACCCTGAAAATTCAGTTTGTTATAGTAACAGAGGATTTGTCTGGGGGAAAAGGGGATACTATAATCGTGCATTAGAAAATTTTAATCAAGCGCTCAATATTAATCCTAACCGTATAGACGCGCTGAACAACCGGGGCTGTATATGGATTATAAAAGGTCAACCGGACAAGGCGGTGAACGATTTTACTAGGATTTTAAAACTTGATAAAAAAAATGATCTGGCCTACTACAATCGCGGGTGTGCCTGGATCGAAAAAAAGAAAATAAAAAAGGCACTTAAAGACGTTCAAATTGCCCATAAACTCAAACCCGATGATAATAGATATAAAGACGTTCTTGCCTTACTGCAAAAAAAGGCCGCGAAACAGTAATGCTTATACAAAGTGGGACACACTCAGTGATGGTGATGTGAATGATCGTGATTGTGGTGATGATGATGTTCTAAATGTCCTCCGAGCAATTCAAGGGCTTGGGTTAGATGGTCATTGACTACAGACATTTCTTCAATGGCTGCATTTATTTTTAAACCCGCCTCTTTAGATCCAAGACTTTCAGCACGCTCAGCCCAATCTTTATATTCCTGTACATGGTCACCGTTATGATTTACCCAATGAGACAAAAGAATTTTTAGTTTTTCAAGATCAGAAATTGAACTCATAACTCCTCCATTACCAGTAAAGCCGTTTTTCTTCTTTTTTAGTTTTTTGGGGGGAAACTTCAATGACTTTGTTGAACTTAACGCCAAAACCGATCTCCGGAATAAGCCGAACAATTTTTCCGGAAACCTTGACATGCTCACCTGGTTCCGGAAGTTCAAAAGTCAAAGTAATTATTTGTCCCTCGGAAAAAGATTCGCTGGTTTCTATAAACATACCACTTGCACTTAGGTTTTGAATGAAACCTTTAAATATTCGCTTATTTAAAACAAAATCAACTTCTTTTTTATAATCTTTCCTGGAAAATTTTCTGTTTCCTTTTTTAAATTTTTCTTCCAGTTGGTTAAGAAGCGTTTGGCGCTCTTTGACGCTCATTTTTAATATTAAATCAACCAGGCGGGTCGTTATAATGGAAACATTCGGCTGGTTATCTGTTTTACTCGAATCAGTCATTTGCCTGTCATACCTCAATTATCTGGTAAACGTTCACCGAACGCTGAAATTAGATCTTTGGGCTTCATGCTCTGTCACCGTTCACAGTTGACGGTTTTTCCCATGAACGATTCAGCGATTAAAGCATTTTGGATATGGACCTCAATTGTTGAATTTTTAAAAACTTATTATTGTTTTATGCTTTTTATCTTTTTTCAACTGTAAACTGTAACATCGGCAACTGTAAACGGCTGCTTAATTTTTTAAGGGGTCGGGACGTTTTTCTATCTCTACTCAGTTCGTCCGGGGAAGCGACCCTATGCCGGTACAAGCCTTAACAATATTACCGAGAAATTGACGTACGGCAGCTATCTCGCTGAGATAGGATTTGAACCAGCCCCATCAAACAGATTCCCACGGCGGCAATGATCATCACTGCCTGTATCGGTTTAACGCAAAAGATAGGGGGCGTGTACAAAGCGCTATACTCATTGGTTAAGGCTTGTACCGGCATAGGGTCGCTTCCCTGGACGAGCCTCTAACAATCATTAAAGCGCAAATGGTTCACAAAAAGGGCCATTATGAAAAACTCCCCGATCCTTCAATTATTTATAATAAAATGAGACGAGTTGTCAAATATTCTACATCTGCAATAGGGAAATAATTTTTTCTCCGAACTCGTTTTTCTGCCAGTTTTTCATTCCCGGTATAGCTTCGAGGGACTTCCTGTTCTTCGGATTTTGCAAGGCAATAGAGGTTAACAGCGCCTTATTTAAAACTAGTGCCGGATCTATTTTCAGTTTTCTGGCAATAGTATCTCGATACGATTTAATCGCTTTGACTCTTTGGGGAAGTTGTGGAGGAAGCGGTGAAGGCTTTTTGCGCGGATAAACCGGGAGAGACTCTCTGGGCACTTTCAACGTGTTGTTTATCAAATCCAGGATAGCATCCCCATGTATTCTGATCTGTCTTGGGCTAAGTGCGTTTGTCTTTTTCATTATGCTTAAATTAACCGGTTTTGTGGTTGCCAGTTTCATGAGCGAATGGTTTCCTAAGATTTTAAAAAGCGGGCGGTCTTCTTTTCTGGCGATTTTCTTTCGATACTGAAGAAGGGATTCAAGAGTTCCCAGACTTCTTGAATCGAGTCTACCGGCACCTTTAAATTTAAGATAAAGGGGCGCCTGGTTGGCCCCATCATGCCGAACTTTGCTCAAGTAAAGGCATTCTTCATTTACCCAGGAAAGTCGTTTCAATTCTTTTAGTTTTTTTTCAAGGAGTTCCGCCAGGGGAAGAAGATAGAGCGTATCTTTTGCCGCATATGTCATCATATCTGTGGATAATGGCCTTTTGGACCAGTCTTTTCTCTGATATTTTTTGTCCAGTCTAACCTTGAAACATTTTTTTACAACCGCTTCAAGCCCGGTTTCTTTGAAACCGAGAAACATACACGCAAACTGTGTATCAAACAGGTTATTTATGCTAATGTTAAAATCCCTGTAAAGGCTGCGAACGTCATAGTCAGCTCCGTGAAATATTTTTTTGATGCCGCGATTTCGAAAAATCGGCCTAAGCGGTGACAAATCGCTAATTTTTAACGGATCGATTACCACATTTATATCATGCGTGGCCATTTGAAGCAGGCACACCTTCTCTTTAAAATGATACATGGAATCGGCTTCCAGATCCACGCCAATGGTTTTTTCTTTCCGAAAAAGACTGGCAACCGTTTTAAGTTCTACAAGAGTTTCAATTAACTGGTAGTTTCGATTATTACTTTTACTCATTTTTTATCTTGACCAAAAGGGTCATTTTTCCTAAGTATAAACAGTTGGCAACAATTTAAAATTCAAAGAAAAATTATAAACCGGGTGAGCAAATAATGATGAACATAACATTTCCTGACGGCAATATAAAGAGTTTTAAAAATAACTCCACAGGACTGGACGTGGCAGAGAGCATTTCAGAGGGTTTTGCAAGAAATTGCGTTGCCATGGAATTAAATTCTGAAATGGTTGATTTGAGTACAAAGATAGCCCGGGACACTAAAATCAGGTTTATCACCACCAAAGACCCTGAAGCAGTTAACATTCTGCGCCACAGTGCGGCCCATGTCATGGCGCAGGCAATTTTGCGCCTTTATCCCGACGCCAGGCTGACCATCGGACCCGCGGTGGAGGATGGTTTTTATTACGATATAGACATGCAGCCGGTGTCGAGAGACAATTTCTCAGAGATCGAAGCGGAAATGAAAAACATCATCAAGGGAAAATTTCCTATTACACGCAGGGAAGTTTCCAAAGCCGAAGCGCTTGAATTTTATAAGGATGAGCCTTACAAGCTCGAAATGATTTCTGAATTGGATGATAATACCATTTCATTTTACCAGCAGGGTGAGTTTACTGATTTATGCCGCGGCCCCCATCTTCCCCATACCGGATTTGTCAAAGCGATTAAACTCATGAAAGTTTCCGGGGCCTACTGGAGGGCGGACCAAACCAAAGCCCAGCTCCAGCGCATATACGGCACCGCGTTTTTTAGCAAGAAAGAACTGGAAGAATATATCCGTTTTCGAGAGGAGGCAAAAAGACGCAACCATCGTAAAATTGGAGAAGCCATGGAGCTGTTCAGCTTCCACGATGAAGCTCCGGGTATGCCGTTTATTCATTCTAAAGGGATGGTGATCTGGAATATTCTGATTGACTACTGGCGCAAAGAGCATTCCGCCGCCGGCTACTCGGAGACAAAAACCCCGATCATGCTGAAGCGCAGTTTGTGGAAACAGAGTGGCCACTGGGACAATTACCGGGAGAATATGTATACTTCCGTCGTTGATGATTACGATTATGCCATTAAACCGATGAACTGTCCCGGGGGTATGCTGATCTACGGAAATCGCCCCCATTCTTACCGGGAACTGCCCATGAGAGCGGGTGAAATCGGACTGGTACACCGGCACGAACTTAGCGGTGTACTTTCTGGCCTGTTCCGCGTTCGAGCATTTCATCAAGATGATGCCCATCTATTCATGACCCCTGATCAGATCCAGGATGAAATTATTGGGGTTTTATCGTTGTCGGAAAAAATTTACGGGACCTTTGGACTCGGTTTTCACCTTGAGTTGTCTACACGTCCGGAAAAATCCATCGGAACCGATGAACAGTGGGAGGTTGCCACTGAAGGGTTGCGGTCCGCCCTTGACGTCTATGGGCAAGAGTATATTGTTAATGAAGGAGATGGCGCCTTTTATGGCCCCAAGATCGACCTTCACATTAAAGATGCCCTGGGACGAACCTGGCAGTGCGGCACGATTCAACTCGACATGTCATTGCCGGAAAGGTTTGACCTGTCTTATATTGACAAAGACAATGAAAAGCATCGGCCGATCATGATACACCGAACTATTTTCGGGTCTCTGGAGAGATTCTTCGGAATATTGATCGAACATTTTGCCGGAAAATTTCCTTTATGGCTATCACCGGTTCAGGCGATCCTTTTACCCATAAATGACAAACTGGTGTCTTACGCAGATGAGATAAGAATGTTACTTGAAAATGAAAGTTTGCGAGTTGATGTGGACAGTCGCACAGAAAGCCTGAACAAAAAAATCAGGGATGCACAGCTTAATAATATTCCGCTCATCCTCACTATCGGTAAAAAGGAACAAGAATCAAAAACATTGTCGGTGAGAACCCAGGATGGCAGTGTCAAATACGGAGTGATTCATGAGGATTTTATAGAGAGAGTCGTTGAGCACATCAATCAGCGAAAATTAATGTTAGATATTTTTAAAAATTAAACAGTTACCAAAACACAACAGAAAGTGCAAAAAAAATCTTTCCGTACTTAGGGTAAAACAGGCTTTTTAGGTTTCGTGATCATTCAACTACCTAATTTGATTAAATTTTTTCGATACTGGTTTCCTCTCATCACTTACTGCATTTTAATTTTTTTGCAGTCCTCTTTCCCACCTATTGAAAGTGTTCCTGAGCTTCCATACTCAGACAAGGTGCTTCATTTTATTGCTTATGCAATTCTAGGCGCTCTCTTTTTTAGGGCCTATAGCAGCCTGCAAGTTAGCAAACACCTCAATGCATTGATAATCCTCAGCGTACTGTCATCAAGCCTTTATGGAATAAGTGATGAAATTCACCAGTATTTTGTTCCATACCGAAATTTTTCATATTTTGATATTTTAGCAGATATGCTTGGCAGTCTTTTTGGCGTCTTTATTTACCAATTCATCATGAGAAAGCAGATAGTCAAACGGTTTAACTTCTTAAACTAGCAAAAAAAGCAACCCTGCCTTTGGATGAAAAATCCGGATTGTTAATCAAATGAGGGTTCGGAGAGTTTTTCAATCTCTACTCAGTTCGTCCGGAGAAGCGCCCATTTGACCGTATCAGCCTTAACAAATAAGTCGTCCAGCACTCTGTACACACCCCCTATCTTCTCAGTTAAATCCATACAGGCAGAGACGATCAACGCTGCCGTGGGGTTCTGTCCCTTGGGGCTGGTTCACATCGAATCTCATCGAGATAGCTGCCGAACGCCGGTTTCTCGAAATTAATGTTAAGGCTGATGCGGTCAAATGGGCGCTTCTCCGGACGAACCACTAACAATCATTAAAGCTCAAACGGTTCATAAAAAAGGCCATTGATAAAAACTCCCCGACCTCTCAATCAAATAGAAATTCAGGAGCAAAGGGCATGCGCTTCAACACTCGATAATGAGAGCCAAGAATGCACAGGGGGTCCATCAAAGTAAAGGTATTTGGATCGCCTATCGTCTCCCAGTCAAGTGTGTCATATGAGATATATTTGGATGCCCACCCCACTGAGATGTGCAAATGGGAAAGGGTTTTGGCTTTTGAGTTGTTCCAGTCAGCCAACGATACAATGATATCCCCTTCTTTTACGATCCTGCCAACATGAAGACCCCGGTGTGGGTTGGTGTGGCCGTAAATAGTACAAAATCTATTGTTATCGCTATCGGTGAAGCCATGTTCTATAATCACCGACTTGCCGATAAAATCATGGAACATCCCCACCACCGTTCCGTCATAACTTACCGGGATCTTGGTTTTTTCACCAAGACGGTGAATCATGCCCAGTCGATCCCGGTATAAACATACATCCAATCCCTGGTGAGGCTTATTTCGCTTGCCCTGATCGTCCCACCATTTGTCCGACGCATTAAACAACATTTCGGGGTAGAAGATCCACTCTTGAAAACCATGATCATTCAGGAAATTCTCATGGATGAGATGATGAGCAAATCTCGTTTTGGTTAAATCGTCAATATTTTTATTCCTCCAGACTTCCCGGTCAATTTTCTTTTGAACGTAGGACCTTTGCAGGCAATTAACCTACTGGACAACTTCGAATTCAACCGTTTCCAACACTTCACCTGCCGGGTCAATCACATCTACATGCCATGCACCGATCTCGTGGGCCTGCAAAACTTTTGAACTGTAAGTACGCCAGGTATTTGCTTTTACCGGCAAAATTACACGGGCTCTTTCGGTATCACCAAAGTACCAGACATGTGAAATCTCTATGGGATTTTCAGCACCGACAATTTTGGTAAAACAAAAAAGTTTTCCCACCGTAACCGAAAAACTGGTATTTACATCCGCAGGTTCACGATCAACAATATTTTCACAGACTGAAGCGGATTCGACCTTTATGGAATCTGTTTCCTGGGCGATTGCGTTAATGGTAAGAAAAAGGACCAGAGACAACAATGTAAATCCGGATATTTTTAAATTTCGTTTCATAACATTTCCTCCTTTTAGTGGATTTTTTTCTTAACTTTTGCTTATTTATCAATTATAGTACAGTATTTAAGCGAGTCAAATAAATTAAACTCCAAAGGAACAAAGGCAAAGAAGCTGGGAGGCTCCAATGCCGGTATGACTGGAATTGTTTTTGAACAAACCCTAAAAAGCTTCCAAGCATTATGGCCTTCCAGCTTCCCAGCATACATACCATGTCTTTAAATAAAATGAAATCATACTGGATGGCGGGTGCTTTTTTTGCTCTCGTTTTTTCAGTGCTGTTGATCATGCGGATGGATTTGCTCGACAAAATCTTTTCCGCTCCGCAAGCTTTACCCATTTCCTCGCCGTCTGTACTCCCTTCAAGTGACACCTGGATGAACATTTTTCAAAAGGATAAAAAAATCGGTTTTTCTCATAAAATATTTACTAAGAAGGAAAACGGGTACCTTTTACAGGAGAATGTTTTTATGCGCATCAATACCATGGGAATGGTGCAGAATATCAACCTTAAAACCCATGGAGTGCTAAATGATGACTTAAGTCTTTCTTCTTTTGATTTCAAAATCAGTTCCGGTCGTTTCAACTTCTCAGCCAATGGATCAGTTTCAGGTGATGTGATTCACATTACCACCCAAAGCTCAGGATCGTTTAAGACTTATAATATTCAGCTTAAAAACAAGCCTTATATTGCGGCCGGAATTATGGACGCGATCCGGATTGCAGGGATTAAGACGGGGGAAAAATATACCTTTGATGTGTTCGATCCCGCTACGATGGGTCAGGAGCCGGTTTTGGTCACTGTGGTTGGGAAAGAAAATGTTGAAGCCATGGGGAGCATGAAAGCAGCCACCAAGTTTCTAATGAATTTTAAAGGAGCCACCCAGTTTGCCTGGATTGGAGAAGATGGTGAAGTGCTGAAAGAAAAAGGGCTTTTAGGTATCAATCTTGAAAAAACAACCCGTAATGATGCGCTTGACAAACTTTCTGTGGAAACAGGAGAAGACCTCACCAAACTGGCTTCAATTGCATCTAACATGATGATCAAAGATGCTAGCGGACTTCAAAAACTTAAACTGGAAATAAGCGGTATAAAGTATAATGAGGTCAATTTGCAGGGGGAAAGACAAACCCTTACAAATAACATCCTTACCGTGAAAAAAGAATCATTGTTGGGTCTTCCACCTGCTCTTGAGGTCGATAAATTAGAACCCCTGGAAAAGATTTTTATGCAACCCGAGCCGTTTATCCAGTCTGATCATCGCACCATTATAGATCAGGCGAAAAAGATCATACAAGATGAAATCGTGCCGCTTAACAAGGCAAAAAAGCTGATTGAATGGGTTTATAAAAATATTGAAAAGCGGCCGGTTTTATCCGTACCTGATGCGCTTTCCACTCTTGAGAACCGTGTCGGGGATTGCAATGAACATGCTGTGCTTCTGGCGGCACTGGCAAGGGCCTCCGGAATACCAGCACGGATTGAGACGGGTCTGGCTTACTTAAATGGCAGGTTTTACTACCACGCATGGAACCTTTTGTACCTTGGTAGATGGATCACTGCCGATTCGGCTTTTGGCCAGATTCCGGCCGATGTCACCCATATTCGCTTTACCACCGGTTCTTTAAAACAGCTTGATCTAATGGGTATCATCGGCCAAATAAAACTGAAGGTGATTGGATAATGATAGAGCTTAAAGACTTGACTAAAAATTATGCTGATTTTCCTGCAGTGGATCATTTGAATCTTTCAATCCAAAAAGGCGAAATATTTGGCTTTATCGGTCCAAATGGAGCAGGCAAAACAACCACCATAAAAATGATTGGTGGCGTACTTGAGCCCACCAGTGGCAGTGTGATGATTGCCGGAATCGACATGAAAAAGCACCCTGAAAAGGCAAAAAGCAAAATCGGTTTTATCCCGGATCGACCGTATCTTTATGAAAAACTCACCGGCATGGAATTTTTAAAATTCGTGGCTGATTTATACGGAGTTGACGCTGATGTCTTTTTAAAAAAAGCCAGCCAACACCTTAACATGTTTTCACTTCTTGATTGGTCCAACGAGCTCATCGAGTCCTATTCCCACGGAATGAAACAGAGGCTTATCATGGCTGCTGCACTTTTGCATGATCCTGAAGTTATTATTGTTGATGAGCCGATGGTGGGACTCGATCCTGTTGCGATTATGATGGTTAAAGACCTTTTTCAAAACCTGGCAAAACAGGGTGTCACCGTTTTTATGTCCACCCATACTTTAAAAATTGCAGAGGACATATGTGACCGTATCGGCGTCATTCACAAGGGGCGGTTGATTGCCAAAGGAACCACTGAGGACCTGCAACAGGAAGCACAGGTTTCAAATGCCGATCTGGAACAGGTCTTTTTAAACCTGACAACGGATTGAGTGGGTGAGCGGTTTCGCAAAACTCGGGTGATAAACGATTAATGAACGATATTTTAATATTACTAAAGCCAAGGATTTCGTCAATTAGGAACAGCGGCTTCTCCACAAAAAACAGAGGGCGGTCGATGAAATTCTTGTTGATAGGTATCATCGGTCTGGTTTTCTGGACCGGTCTTTTCGCCATCTCCCTTCGTGTCCTGTCCTATTTTAAAGGAATCGAGGATATTGGTGATATACTTGCCTTTAAGCTTCTCTCCATGCTGCTGATTACTTCTTTTTTTCTTCTTATTTTCAGCAGTATTCTGACATCTCTTTCAAAGCTGTATCTTTCCAGAGATCTTCTCCTGGTGCATTCTCTGCCTGTTTCAAGCCATAAGATTTTTACTGCACGATGGATTGACAGTACTATAGACAGTTCGTGGATGGTTATCATTTATACGCTGCCAGTTTTCATATCTTATGGTATTGTTTACCGGTCTGGGTTTTTTTTCTATTTTGATTTCTTCCTGGTCCTTATGTCCCTGTCTATGACTGCATCTGCATTAAGTACTATTCTGGTCATGTTCGCAGTTATTGTTGTTCCGGCAAACCGAATGAAAAGCGTTTTTATTTTTATAAGCCTGGCTTTTTTTGTTGTTCTTTATATTGCCATTCGTTTTTTGAAACCCGAGCTCCTGGTTGACCCTGAAATTTTTGACAGTGTCCTTGTTTATATAACGGCCTTAAAGACACCGTCATCTCCTCTTCTTCCTACCACGTGGGCATTTGACAGTATTAAAACGGTTCTTTCCGGTTCGGTGGCCGACGGAATATTTCATGCCTTTATTTCCCTAAGTTTTACCGGCACACTTGTATTTACCCTAATCATTGTGGCAGACGCCATTTACTTTAAAGGGTTTTCAAGAAGCCAGTCCGCCCAGGTACGTCTGATTAAACAAAGTGCCATTGGCTCCCATTTGTTTAAATTTTTACCAAGCCAGATCAGAGCACTGGCAGTAAAGGAGATCAAAGCCTTTTTTCGTGACCAGACCCAATGGTCACAGCTTTTTCTTATTGCCGCACTTGTTGTCATCTATATTTATAACTTTAACGTACTTCCCATTGAAAAATCGCCCATTAAAACCGTATACCTCCAAAACCTGCTTTCTTTTCTTAACATGGGACTTGCACTTTTTGTCCTGACAGCAATCACAGCACGTTTTGCTTATCCTGCAGTCAGCTCAGAAAAAAATGCGTTCTGGATTATAAAATCATCCCCGGGCACCCTTAAAAAGTTTCTCTGGGTAAAGTTTTTTATCTACTACTGTCCTCTTCTTATTCTGGCTGAAATACTTATTATTTTCACCAATATTCTGCTTAATGTCACCCATTTTATGATGGTTCTTTCAATTGTCACTGTTTATTTTCTTGTCCCCGGAATTGTGGCAATGGGAATAGGCATAGGTGCCGCATACCCTGACTTTAAGGCAGAAAACCCAACCCAGACGGTCACAAGTTTTGGCGGATTTGTCTTTATGATACTCTGTGCCTGCTATATCGGAATGGTTATTGTTATTGAAGCCGGTCCGGTTTATAGCATTTTCATGGCGCAAATCAACAGGCAAACTCTAAATATGTTGAACTGGTTATGGATAATCGTGTCGTTTACCATCGCCTTTGCACTAAGCATTCTGGCCATTATTCTTCCCATGAATTTTGGAGAAAAAAAATTGTCTCAGCGATCAACCTGACATGTTAATTTTCTACTTGGACATCCACCTTGATGCAAAAACGTTTTACTGCATTATCAGCGTGTATCCGTCGTATTTCTGCCGGTATAGCGTCAAGACTTTGACATAAAGTAATACTTAATACCCGTGGCTTTTCCCTTTCCCTATCTTTAGAAATGATCATAGTTGGATATTGTCTCATATCTTATCGAATAAATTGAAAATAATATAATTACACTTTCCCATTAACTAAGACATTGGGATTGGCATGTTTGTTGCTTTTTATGGTAACGTTTTGGAATTAAAAAATACCCATATGAAAATAAAAGGAAGTCTGGCATACTACATAATTGGGCTGATTTTTCTGGTGACCTTGAGTACGACATCGTTATCATACTATGCCAGTACGTTTTCTTTAAAAACCGCAGTAGAAAAACAGGAAGCCGTTTTTGCCAAAAGCACCGAAACCATGATCAAGGCAATAATGAAAGAAGAAACAGACAGACTGTCCGACGTGTCAATGGCCTTGAAAGAACACATTGAACTTAGAAACGCACTTATCTACTATTATACCAATGAAGATATCAAGCCTCTAAAAAAAATAATGCATACCATAGCCCATGATCTGAAAATAGGTATGCTCTGGATAACAGCTGCGGATAAGAAAGTCATTTGTCAAACTCATTCTAACAAACAGGGAGACATAAAGGATATCGCGCCGGTAAATAATGCGCTGGCCGGCAAAAGCAGTACCTACCTGTCAAAATGCAGTCTAGGGTGGGGTATCAGAACCTATGGGCCAATAACATGGTACGGTGAAGCAATCGGTACGATTATGGCTGGAACCTGGATCAACCATGCGTTTGCCCAAAAAATTGCCCGTGAAATCAATACCGGCATTTTATTGGCCATGTCGAATAATGTAATGGCCAGCTCTATCTCTGATGGAAAGAGAGCCCGCATTGATCCCGCTACCATGGAAAACTGTATCAAGAAGAGAAAGCTGATTCGTCAAAACCATACAGCGGAATTAAAGGCTCTCTTTTATACTCCCATACAGATTATTGACCAAACCATTTGCGTCATAGTCGAAATGGACACCAGCCTGACACAAAAATTGCTCAACCAAAACCGAAAAAATATTTTTTATGCGGTTTTGCTTATTCTGCTGATATTTTTACCCCTGGGGAGCTGGCTGGCATTTTATTTGATTAAGCCGTTAAAAAAGCTGCAAACAAAGGCTCAGTCCACAGTGAAGGAACTTTCAGGCTATGTGTTGAAAACTGATAAAGGAAATGAAATACAAAATCTGGTTTTGGCTTTTAATGTGATGACGGACACAGTTAGAGATCATCTTGACAGCCGCAAAAAAGTAGAAATGCGTCTTAAAGAGTCGTTGGACTCTCTAAGCAAGTCGGAAACTCGATTTAGAGACATTGCGGAAAGTATGTCTGACTGCGTCTGGGAGATGAATAAAAATGGTGTATGTACTTATATCTCGAGAAAGGTGGAAGAGCTTTTGGGCTACAGTGCCAAAGAGGTGATTGGTAAAACGCCTCTTGATTTCATGCGCCCTGATGAAAGGGAAAGAGCCGGGGCGATCTACCGGGAGGTTGCTAAACAAAAAAAACCGATACGCGATTTAGAAAACTGGAATGTTACCAAAGACGGTCAGCAGGTTTGTCTTTTGACCAACGGAATTCCGCTACTTGATGAAAAAGGTGGGCTGATCGGTTATCGAGGCGTTGATTCCGATATTACCGAACGTAAACAGGCTGAAGAACAGCTTTCTGAAACCAACCGTCAGCTAGAGTACGCCATTGAACAAGCCAATGAGATGGCTTTATTGGCAGAGACTGCCAGTATGGCCAAAAGCGAGTTTTTGGCCAACATGAGCCATGAGATCCGAACGCCCATGAATTCCGTAATCGGTTTTTCAGACATGTTGCTTGATACTGATCTTGATGAAGAACAGAGCGATTATGTGGCCACCGTTAAAAGAAGCGGTGAGTCTTTGCTTTCATTGATTAACGATATTCTCGATTTTTCCAAAATCGAATCCGGTCAGCTCGATTTTGAAGAAATCGAATTTGATCCTGAACTCCTTGTCTATGATATTTGTGAGTTAATCCGCCCCAAGATTAAATCAAAACCCATTGAGGTTTTGTGCCGTATCGACGATAATATTCCGTCAATGGTGCAAGGCGACCCAACACGGTACAGGCAGGTCATTACCAATCTGATGGGGAATGCGCCCAAATTTACCGAATCCGGAGAAATCGAACTCTCCCTTGGAGTAGATAAAGAAACTGGAGACAGGGTTTTGCTTCACGCTAAAATACGCGACACTGGAGTGGGTATCCCCCAAGACAAATTGACAAGCATTTTTGAGCCTTTCCAGCAGGCAGACGGTTCAACAACCAGAAAATACGGCGGTACAGGCCTGGGTCTTTCCATATGCAAGAGAATATCTAAACTAATGGACGGTGATGTCTGGGCCCAAAGCCCTTCACCCAACCACACTACCTCCCAACCACTCAGCCAATTCCCGGGAAGTGTTTTCCACTTTACTGCCTGGCTAAAAAAAGCTGAAAAAGTAGTGGTAAAAAAAGGCGCTCCAGTTACCCTTGCCGGTAAAAAGGCTCTCATTGTTGATGACAATCAGAGAAACCTGGAAATTTTAACCTATACTTTAAAATCCGTCAAAATGGATGTGATTGCCCTTTCCCATGGGAAACAAGTCCTGCCTGCCCTTCAAGCGGCCATGGAAACCAAAAAACCCTTTGACTTTTGCATTTCAGATGTCCAGATGCCGGAAATGGATGGATATGAAGTGGCAAGAAAAATTCGAAATTATGAAGACCGGGTTGCGGCCGACAATCCGCAACATGCGACGCACATCTTCCTGCTTGCCCTTTCTTCTTTGATGCAACGGGATGCTAAAAAATGCGAAAATGCAGGATTTGACGGCTTTTTAGCCAAACCGGTTCGCAGAAAAAAGCTGGTAAAGATGATTCAGCAGCTGTTGGTAGCTAAGCCTGCCACTGGGAAAAAACCGGCCAAAAGGAAAATAGTCACCCGGCACTCCATTAAAGAAGATGCAAAACACTCGGTAAGCATTCTACTGGTCGAAGACAATCCGGTCAATCAAAAGCTTGCAACGATGATGTTAATAAAGGCCGGCTACCAGGTTGAAGTGGCCCATAACGGTAAAATGGCTTTGGAAAAATACACAGACTCTCCCGATGATTTCGATCTTATATTCATGGATATCCAAATGCCGGAAATGGACGGTTTGGAAGCAACAGGCAAAATCAGAAAATGGGAGGAAGAGCTTATCGCTCATCGCTCACAGCTCACAGCACAAGATGAAAAACCCGCCATCCTCCACTCGCAACCCGCCGCTCGTGTTCCAATCGTGGCCATGACCGCCAACGCGATGAAAGGTGACCGGGAGATGTGCCTTGAAGCAGGTATGGATGACTATATCCCCAAACCGATAAAAAGAGAGCTTGTTTTTAAAGCAATTGGGAAATGGGTATTCGCATAATGGCTATACAGAACCAAATCAATACCATTGTATTTCGAATTTATAACCAACTTCAAAGGATAAATATCAAATGTCAGGTATCAACTTTCCCATACTGATCGCAGAAGATGATGCAGTCACCCGGATGCTTTTACAAAAGACCCTTATAAAGGAGGGCCACGAAGTTGTTTCCGTGGAAAACGGGCGGAAAGCCTTTGACCTGTTTGAAAAAAGCTTTTTTCCCATTGTTCTGACGGACTGGATGATGCCCGAGATGGACGGGCTGGAGCTGTGCCGAGTCATCCGGCAAAAGGAAAATCCGGGATATGTTTTTATTGTTCTTCTTACTGCGCAAGATTCCCAGGACGACATTATCACCGGGCTTAAAGCCGGAGCAGATGAGTATTTAACCAAACCTTTCAACCGTGCTGAACTGATTGCCCGACTGAACACCGGAAGGCGTTTTTTAGAACAGGAAAGAGCTCTGAGAAAGGCAAATGAAGAGATCAGAATTTTATCTATAACCGATCCTCTAACCGGTTGTTCCAACCGCGGATGCCTGAATACGAGACTTCCCCAGGAGATTCAAAGAGCAGCGAGATACCACCGTCCCCTTTCTATTGTCAT
The DNA here is from genome assembly GCA_034189135.1 of Thermodesulfobacteriota bacterium. Lineage (NCBI taxonomy): Bacteria > Pseudomonadati > Thermodesulfobacteriota > Thermodesulfobacteriota bacterium. The sequence continues at coordinate 23,895 of JAXHVO010000089.1, forward strand.
GTGTGACATTGATCATTTTAAGAAAGTGAACGATACATACGGTCATCAACCAGGAGATATGGTATTAAAAGAATTTTCCAGGCGCATAAATAAATCCATTAGGGACAAAGTTGACATGCTGGCTAGGTACGGAGGTGAAGAGTTTCTGGTTACACTTCCCGAAACCGGTTTGGATGGCGCTTTAAATTTGGCGGAAAGACTTCGCAGGGTTATTTCTGAAAAAAAATTCGCTATCGGTACAAAAAAAATCAAAATTACCGCCAGTTTTGGCGTCGCAGGATTTGACTCGGTGAATGCCGATAATCAAATTTCGTTTGACACCTTAATAAACCTTGCAGATAAGTATCTTTACCAGGCAAAATCCGAAGGAAGAAACAGGGTGGTCGGAGGCGGGCTGAACGCTTAGCTTGTCACGTTAAGCCATTCAACCACTTAATGAATCATTGGGGGATTTTTCAGTGAAAGAAAAAATGCTGGTGGTGGATAATCACCGGATGATGAAAACGTTTATGGCCGCTTTGCTTGAAAAAGAAGGCTTTGAAGTTCAAACGGCACAAGACGGTATATCCGCAATAGATGTTTTAAAAACATTCTATCCGGATGTCATCTTTATTGATCTGATCATTCCTAATATTAGCGGAGAAAAGCTTTGCAAGATTGTCCGCAGCATGCCGCAGGTGAAAGATGCCTTCGTTGTTATCCTTTCATCCGTAGCTGCCGAGGGTAAGTTCGATTTTACGGAATTTGGTGCTGATGCATGCATTGCCAAGGGACCGATTGATAAAATGTCGGCCCATGTCCTTACCCTACTTGAGAAATGGAAAAAGGGAGATCTAAGCGAGTTTGCCCATAAAGTAATTGGTGTTGAAGATATTCATAAAAGAGAGGTGGTAAAAGAGCTCCTTTCCACCAGGAATCATCTTCAAGTTATCATAGAAAATAAGATCGAAGGAATTCTTGAACTGACAGCGGACGGAAAAATTATTTATGCAAACCCGGTTGCGATTTCCCTATCAGGTATTAAAGAAGAAAAACTCCTCGGCAGCTATTTTACAGATCTTTTTGGAGAGAATCATTTAAAAGGAGTCAAAGACCTGTTTGTGCCTGCCGCTGACCCGATAAATGCAATATCCGACAATTTGTCGGTTGCTATTAACGGCAGGAAAGTTTTGCTGAACATAATTCCGATTAAAGACCAAGGCGGAAATTCTTTTATTGTAATTCTGAATGCGGCAAGCGAACGGAAACAAGCTCAACAAAGGCTCTACCTGTCGGAGAAACAGTGCGGGCGGCTGGTGGAAATTTCGCCCCACACCATTCTTTTGCACCACAAAGGTAAACTTCAGTATGTCAATTCGGCCGGGGTGAAACTCTTTGGTGCTTCAGGCTCGCAGGAGATGATTGGTCGACCTTATGCAGATTTGGTTCACCCGGACGATCGGGCAGGGTTTAAAAAACATATGAGAAGGTTGGTTAAAGAGAGGCAGGTCACCCCTTTCAGGGAACACAGATTAATCACCTTAAACGACCGGGTGATAAACGTCGAGTCCACCGATACAGCTTTCAAAGAACAGAACAAAATCATGATCCAAACGGTTATTCATGACATCACCGAGCGCAAGAAGGCAGAGACCGCATTAACCGAAAGTGAACGGCGCTATCGCAACCTGATGGATATGATACCGGATGCCGTGGTGGTGTGGGCAGATGAAAGAATTGTGTTTGCAAACCCGGCTGCAGTGAAAATGATTGGGGCAACCGGTCCTGACAAGCTTATGGGGAAATCATACTGGAAAATTGTCCATCCGGATTATCACGCGGTGAGTAGAAAGCGGATGGATCTTCTCCACCAGGATGAACAAATTTTGCCGGTGGAAGTAAAATTTATCAGGCTTGACGGCAAGACAGTAATTTGTGAGTGTACAGGAAAATCTATTACTTTCAATGGCTGGCCGGCCCTTCTTGAAGTCTGGCACGAAAAAGCCAACCTCGACAAATCTGGATAAAAGGTCAGGCTCGCCTCACATCTCCTTAAGTCCCGAAAGATATAGACCATCGACACGCTGGATAGAGGGGCTGCCTGGAATTTTAACAACCTATTCATGGGAATCGAGGGACACGCCTTGCGACAATTGCTCAAATGCTAAACGAAAATTGCTTTTTACTGTCGCCATCCCTGCAATCCCCAGGTCAGTGACGCCAGTCCTAAAAAGGTGACAGCGGCGGAAGTAAAACAGGTGACGGCTATTCCGCCAGCCAACCATATATGACCGCCCATCAGCGCCCCGACAATCCTTCCCAAGCCGGCTGCCGCAAAAAAACCGGACATCATGGTTGCACGGTATTCAGGCAGAAGTTCCGTGGAAAGAGAAATGCCTGTAACCATGGTAAATTCAAAAGTCAAAAAGATGAAAAACAGGCCGGCGAGAGCCATGGGCAAAGTTAGTCCTAAAAAAGGTAATATCCCATAGCTCATTACACACAGGATCAGGGCAATATTCACAGTCTGTTTTATCCCGAAACGGTCGGCAAAAGCGGCTGTCAGCGTTTCACCCGATAATTCGGCCAGGCCGATCAGCCCTGTGCTCATTCCAATGGCAATAATGCTCAGATCGAAAGATTTTTCAAGCCACGCGCCATACACCACAAAAAGATTATCGTTTGCAGCGCTTAAAAAAAAAGCAAATCCAAGGGCCCCAAGGGCTGCGCGTTTCCTGATCAGTTGTCGCCATGCGCGCCAAATACCAATGGAAGCCTGATGCGAGCCATTTTTTTTATCATCCCGTGGAATCACCCCGGCCAGTATAATCATTCCCAGCAGACTTAATCCACCCAAAACAATGAAAGGCGAACGCCAGCCGAAACGGTCGATTAAAAAAGCAATCAGGGGCATCCCCACTAGGGTGCTTAACGCCCAGCTGTATTCAATCAAGCCTATCACGAGGCCTCGCTTCTTAAAGGACACCCTTTCACTGACATAAGCCTGAACAGCCGGGTCAAAAATAGTTTTGCCTAATCCCGCCAGAAACAATGCAATCAGGATAACACCGTAGAAAGGAAAAAAGCCTCCGGCAAACATCCCAAGGGCCAACATTGCCAAGGCAGCCAGCATCATCAGCCGGTATCCCAAGCGATCGGCAGCAGGCCCGAAGAAGATACCGAACAGAGCTGTCACCTGGTTTGCTGCGATCAGAGAAGTAATTGCAGTCAGCTCAACACCAAGCCCTCTGCTAAGCGCGGGGGCAAAAGGGTAGGCAAAACGCCGGGAAGTGTTCAGGATCACCCGACATAACGTTGCTGTAAATATCTTTAAAGCCAAGCTTTAAGCCTTTTTACTTTTCCAACTCCTGAATTCGGTCCTTTTGTCTGGCTATGCGAACCGTCCAATCCGGGAATTCATTTAAATAAATTTCCGCCAGGTGATTAAACTCTTTGGCCTGTTTTGCCTCACCTTTTTTCAGCCAACTTTCTGACAGGTAGTAGTAATTTTCACCACTCCCGGGGTTCAGGTTGATGGCCCGTTCGAGAACCCGGATGGCGGCATCAGGTTTACCTTGCTTCAGGAGGCTTCTGCCTTGCTCGGTTAATTGCAAGGATGCAAGTACCCGTGGTGTGGCGGATGATTCAAGGGGTGGTGGCGGTTCAGGGGTTAAGGCGGGTTTCACACACCCGACTGCCGAAAAAAACACCGTTACTGCCAAAAGGATATTCAGCCATTTAATTCTTGGTGTCATATTCCTCTTTTCTCGTGAAATTAAATAATCTTCTAAATAAACCGGGTTTATTATGAATCGGGCAAAAAACGGTCGGCACATTTTCTTTAAGAAATATTTCTTCCATACTTTCCGGGCAACCCTTATGTGCGAGCAGACCGCTTTCTGAACAGACTGTTTTTTTTACGATGCCTGGAGGTGTTTTATACCAGTTTTCGGATACATACTGGGGAACAGAATTCATAAGGTCCGCCCAGATGGGGAGCGCTGCGACCGAACCTGTGGTAAAAATGGAGTCCTGGTTGTCAAATCCAATCCATACCAGGGCCATGATATCGGGAGTATATCCCACAAACCAGGCGTCCCTGAAATTATTCGTTGTTCCTGTCTTGCCTGCAACCGGCCACGATATGCCTCTGCTGAGTAAAGATCTTGCAGTTCCATCAGTTGTCACGCTGCGGAGCATGGAACTTATCATAAATGCTTTTGCGGGACTGGTCAAACGCTGAATATGCATGTGCTTTTGTTTCAGCAGTTTTTTGTTTTCGTCAGTCACGTCTTTCAAAGACAATGGATAAGGCAGCATGCCGTCTGCCGCAAAAACGCAATAAGCGCGTGCCAGTTCAATGGGTATAACCTCAAACGCACCCAGAGCAAGGGAGGGGTATGGCTTAACAGGGGTTGAGAAATGAAACCGTGTGGCTGTGTGAACAATCTTATCAAGGCCGGTTTTCATGGCCAGGTCAACCGTTGCAAGATTATGGGATTTTGCCAGGGCCATCCTCATGCTGACCCTAAGTTCATCTGAGGGAGAAAAGTTTTGAGGCGCCCACTCTTTATTATTGACCACATAAGTTTTTATGTCGTTGGAAAACCTGGACGCAGGATTGAATTCTTCAAGGCTGGTTAAATAAACAAAAGGCTTGAATGCACTTCCGGGTTGTCTTCGGCTCTGGGTAATACGGTTAAACTGGCTTGCGGCGTAATTGCGGCCCCCAACCATGGCCAATATGTATCCTGTTTTGGGTTGCACCACTATGACGGCACCCTGTAGTTTTTCTGCAACTTTTTCCCGCCGTAAGGCCGGAATTGATTTTTCCAGCCGGGCGAGGCCCTTTTCCAGGGCAAGTTCTGCCGCTGCCTGAACCTGTGTATCAAGCGTGGTATAAATGGAAAGACCCAGGCTGTTTAAAACTTTGACAGGGTACAGTGTTTCTATTTGTTTGTATAGGTAATCGATAAAATACGGTGCTTTTTTTTGTTGAAGGTTAAAACCCGAAGGTTCAACTTTTGCCGACAACGCCCCCTCAAGCTTATCATTGCTGATCCAACCCTTCCGGTGCATGGCATGCAGCACCCTATTTCTTCTTTCCCGGCAGCGGAATTTGTCAACATATGGTGAATAATGATTCGGCCCTTTGATCAATCCTGCAATTGTGGCTGCTTCAGGCAATGAAAGCTTACTGACCGGCTTGTCGAAGTAGAAAGAGGAGGCTTCGCCAACCCCATTGATGGAGACCGATCCTTTTTGTCCCAGGTAAATTTCGTTTAAATATATTTCAAGAATTTCATCTTTTTCATATATGGCTTCAATGATGATAGAAAGGATGGCTTCGTTGATTTTCCGTGAGATTGTTCTTTCCGGGGTTAAAAAATAATTTTTCGCAAGCTGCTGGGTTAAAGTAGATCCCCCCTGCCGGATTGCACCATGACGCAGGTTGGTGTGAAGTGCCCTGAGAATGCCCCGCGGATCAATTCCATGGTGCTGGTAAAAACGGCCATCTTCTGCAGCAAGCACGGCATAGATGAGATCTTCGGGAACCTGTTGAATGGAAACAAGATGTCGCTTTTCCCGCTCCGGCCCGAAAAACCGCATGATTTCCTCCGGTTCCAGTTCCAGTATTGGAATAGGTTTTCCGATATCGGTGCGATTAATGGCCTCTATTTTGTTTTGGAGAAATCGGATATTTACCGGAAAGCCTTTCCGGGAAAGGGAGGGTATTTTAAGATCGTGAAGATAAATGGTTACTTCAGAAGGTGCTGTTTTTTTCTCCCCTTTATTCAAGGGGGTATGAGAAACTTCACGATATCCCAGGCTGTTTAGCTTTTTATTAAAAAGGACGCGATTGATTCGCTGTCCGGGATATAACGTGGTGATATCAGAAAAAACAGTGGAAGGAATACTCCACCGTCTCCCGGCAAAGCGCTTTTCCACTTTGGCCGACAGATACCAACCGTAAACAATTAATCCGGCACTTAGTAAAAGAATGGACAAGCCGATTATTTTTATTATTTTTTTTAACATACTCGAGCTTCTAAAATACCATAAAATTCAATGCATTCCCGAAAAGAGTCAATTTTATCCTTATTTTGTTGTGTTTTTCAAATACCATGTCCCCTTGCGGCGGAAAGCTTCAATTTTCAAATGCGCTAACTCTAAAAACACAGTAAAAAAGCTTGACAAGAGCAATATGATTTAGATAACATTTAAACATCTTTGGAGAAAAAATGGAAGCATATAATATTCAAAATACCACTATTAACAACACTGACTTAAATAATTGGTGGTGGCAGATGCTGTAATCAGGGTTTGCCTCGTAAAATTATTTTTATATAATAGATTAAAATTATCAGACCGTGGGCAATCCCAGCCCACGGTTTTTTTATTTTAAAGGGCCGTGGAATTTTTCACGGCCTTTTTTTATTTAAGCAAAAGGAAAAAAATATGCAGTTACATCGTTTTCCCAATAAAGAGCAGTTCGGTGAACTGGCTGGAGATTATAATGTCATTCCGGTCTGTGCAGAGATTCTGGCAGATACGGAAACACCTGTTTCTCTTTTGAGAAAAATATATAAAAACAAGGGGCCGGTCTTTCTTTTTGAAAGCGTGGAAGGCGGTGAGCGGTGGGGAAGATACAGTTTTATGAGCGCATCAGCCCACAGTCATATCAGGGTTTATCAGAATTTTGTTGAGATAGAAAATAACGGATGTTTGGAAAAGATTGCTCATCAAAAGAACCCGGTCATTGTACTTAGAAATTTTATGAAAAGGTTTAAACCTGCCAATGTATCGGGGCTTCCGAGATTCTGGGGAGGGCTGGTTGGCTATTTGACATATGAGATGGTCTCTTTCTTTGAGGCGATTCCCAACCGGTTACCACCAGACAAGCCTCTTGCTCATTTCATCATGCCCGATGAACTCCTTATATTCGACAATGTCCGTAATATGTTACTTTGCGTTGTCATTTCCTTTACGGACGGGAAAGAAGATGCGGATACAATATACGAAGACGCAATCATGCGTATCGAGGCCATACTGGCCAAAATGAAGCAGAATTTAAAGATTCATCTTACCGCAGCAAATTTGGTTACCGGGAAAAGCGATAAGCTGACTGCCGTGCTGCAAGATGAAGTCTTTCGATCAAAGGTTAAAAAAGTTAAAAAGCATATCAAACAAGGAGATATTATCCAAGCCGTTATTTCTCAACCCTTTGCATGCGAAGCTCCTTTGGACCTGTGGTCATTATATCGTGTGCAGCGATTCATCAACCCATCTCCATATCTTTATTTCCTTCATCTGGACAATCTGGCACTGGTAGGATCTTCCCCGGAGACAATGGTAAGACTGGAAAAGAGGATTGCAACTCTTCGACCCATTGCAGGGACCCGCCCCAGGGGTGAAAATGAACAGAAAGACCGAGCAAATGCAGATGAACTTTTAAAGGATGAAAAAGAACGGGCGGAACACCTGATGCTGGTCGATCTGGGGAGAAATGATCTTGGGCGGGTAGCAAAAACCGGAACCGTGCAGGTGACCGACCTTATGGTTGTGGAACGGTATTCACATGTCATGCATCTGGTTTCAAACATATGCTGTGATTTAAAATCCGGTTTTGATGCATGGGATCTTCTTTCCTCGACATTTCCGGCCGGCACCTTGTCCGGAGCGCCCAAAGTAAGGGCCATGGAAATTATTGATGAACTTGAGCAGGAACCTAGGAAAGCGTATGGCGGGGCGGTCGGTTATATTTCTTTTGACGGAAACATGGATATGGCTATTACAATCAGGACCGCCTGCATCGAAAACGGGCAGCTGACGGTTCGTGCTGGGGCTGGGATTGTGGCGGATTCCGATCCGGAGAAAGAACGGGTTGAAACCGTTAATAAGGCCATGGCTTTGCAAAAAGCGCTGGAGCTGATGGATGACAACACATAGCTTACAGTTCATAACTTCCAAGCTTTGGTTAAGGGCTTTAAGGAGAAATCGAAATGATAGTCATGATAGACAACTATGATTCTTTTACCTACAACCTGGTGCAGCACATTGAAGCTCTGGGTGCTCCGGTGAGCGTATTCAGGAATGACGTTATTTCTTCGTCAGAAATTGGAGCTATAGGTCCGGCAGGGATTGTTATATCTCCCGGGCCCGGCAGGCCGGAGTCTGCGGGAGTGACGCTTTCTGTAGTGAAGGAGTTTTCCGGACAAATTCCCATTCTTGGAATATGCCTTGGGCATCAGGCGATTGCTGCTGCATTTGGGGGAGAAGTCGTATCGGCAAAAAAGCTGATGCACGGAAAGACTTCAACCATCACATCGGATGGGAAAGCGCTGTTTCAAGGGATGTGCAAGCCTTTTAAGGCCATGCGGTATCATTCACTTGCGGTTTCAAAAAAGAGCCTTCCCAAGTGCTTTAAAATCAGCGCACGGTCGAAAGACGGAGAAATAATGGGAATTCGGCACAAGAAGCACCCCACGGAGGGAATTCAATTTCATCCTGAATCAATCATGACACCAGTGGGTAAGAGGATTTTAAGGAATTTTTTGAATATAATTGCGACGGAGAATACAAATTATGTTTCGTGAAAAACTAAACAAAATTGTTCAGGGAAACGACCAGAACGAAACTGAAATGTCTTTTATGATATACGAAATTTTATCAGGCAATATCACTGATGCGCAAATCGGGGCATTTATGGCAGCGCTCGCAACTAAGGGGGAAACCATTGAAGAGCTTGCAGGCGCGGCAACTGCAATGCGACGGAAGGCTTTGCGGATTCAAGTTTCATCACCTGCGGTTGTCGACACATGCGGAACAGGAGGAGACGGTTTGCAGACTTTCAATATTTCAACGACTGCGGCGTTCGTTGTGGCAGGTTGCGGCGTAACAGTCGCAAAGCATGGTAACCGCTCGGTTTCCAGTAAATGCGGAAGCGCTGATTTGCTGGAAACACTTGGTGTGAAGCTGGATTTGCACCCTGAAATAGTTGAAGAAGCCGTAGCTGAAATCGGCATCGGATTTCTCTTTGCACCGCTGTATCACAGCGCGATGCGATATGTTGCCGGTGCTAGGAAAGAAGTCGGGCTTCGTAGCATCTTCAACATGCTGGGCCCGCTGACCAACCCGGCCGGGGTTAAATACCAGCTCCTTGGAGTGTACGCACCTGAATTGACTGAGATGGTTGCAAATGCCCTTAAGCTTCTTGGAGCAAAGCGAGCCTTTGTTGTCCACGGGCATGACGGGCTGGATGAAATATCGGTTTGTGCCTCAACAAGGATTTCAGAACTTCAAGACGGCCTTATTCGTACATACGATATTACCCCAGAGCAGTTTTTTGAAAAGCAAGCTGACGCTAAAGAGCTTATCGGAGGCGGTCCTGAAAAAAATGCAGATATAACCAAAAAAATACTCAGTGGTGAAAAGGGTACAAAAAGAAATGTGGTACTTTTGAATGCATCAGCCGCCCTGGTAGCTGCCGGAAAAGCCAAAAACTTTATGCAGGGAATCGATCTTGCCAAGGGTTCCATAGACAGCGGTGCAGCTGCGGATAAACTTGAGGCACTTGTCAGATTCACCAGGAGAAATGGATAACCGGGATGAACATTTTACAAAAGATCGTTGAACAAAAAAAACAGGAAATCGCTGAGGCCAAAAAACGGCTGCCGGAAAGTGTGCTTCGCAAGAAGGCGTTTTACCTGAAGAGAAGGCGCTCCTTTCTAAAACGACTTTCAAAGCCGGAGTCATCCGGAGTGAATGTAATTGCCGAAATCAAACGGGCCTCCCCCTCTAAAGGAATGATTCGACCCGATCTGGACGTGGCCAAATATGCTTTGGACTGCGAGCTGGGAGGTGCAAGCGCCCTGTCGGCTTTAACAGACCGCTGCTATTTTAAGGGAAGTATTGAAGATCTTAAAAAGGCAAGAAAAACCACTTCACTTCCTGTGCTTCGAAAAGATTTTATAATTTCTTCGTACCAAATTTATGAATCTTCAGTCATGGAGGCTGATGCCGTGCTTCTTATTGTGCGGATTCTTTCCAGACAACAGCTTAAAGATTATATAAATCTTTGTGCCAAGATCGGTATGGATGTCCTGGTGGAGACGCATTCCAGAGAAGAAATTGAAGCAGCGGCTATGGCAGGTGCAAAACTGATAGGGATTAACAACCGCAATTTGAGTTCTTTTAAGACGGATGTCGAAAATGCTGTCCGGCTTGCATCTCTTCTATCGCCGGTTCAGATCGCCGTGGCGGAAAGCGGGATAAAGTCAAGGGAAAATATTGAAAAACTCATGGATGCCGGGATCCGGAACTTTCTGATCGGCGAAAGCCTGGTTATGGCACCGGATGCAAAGGCCTTTTTACGGGCCCTTCTGAGAGATAGATTGTGAAATATGTATTTTTTGTACCTGCCTGTGTGTGCTCATAGACTGAGCAGAGAAAATTTGAATATCGAATGTCGAAGTGAGGTATGCTGTCATTATTTATAAAATAAAAAGATAGAGCCAAGCGATTCCACACTTCATCATTCGTAATCCCTTGTTCGATATTCGATATTTATCTGCAAACATAACTTTTTGGTTCTTCAGTAAATCGGTATTAGGCATATGCAAAGGAATAATAAAAAGCGAACAACGGGCAACATCCACATCCCCCAGATAAAAGTTTGCGGGTTGACAAGGGTAGAAAATGCACTGGAATGCATCGCCCTTGGAGCCGATGCTATTGGGTGTGTTTTTTATCCAAAAAGCCCAAGGCATGTGACTGACGACAAAGCCAGAAATATATGCAGGGCCGTTTCTTCCACTGCTGTTACAGTGGGCGTTTTTGTAAATGAATCCTTTTCTTTTATATTGAAAAAGGTTCAGCGATGCTTGCTTGATGCGGTACAGCTCCATGGGCAGGAATCACCGGAACTTGTCAGTCGTCTTCGCAAAGAGAAGCTTAAGGTGATCAAAACGTTATTTTTAAGGTCAATGCCAACTTTTGAAAACGCAAATGATTTTGAACCATCGGCGTTTCTGGTGGAATGCGGCGGCGGAGCACTTCCCGGCGGCAATGCCGTTTCATGGAATTGGGAGAAAGCAAGACATTTGGTGGGAAACTACCCTGTTATACTTGCCGGCGGGCTTTCTCGGGCAAATGTATCAGATGCTGTTAAACAAAGCACCCCGGATGCCGTGGATGTCAGTTCAGGCGTGGAGATTTCACCGGGCCTGAAAGATACCGGCAAGGTGGGGGCTTTTATTCGGGCTGTTTCAATGTGTGATCTTAAAAGAAAAGCAAGGAGGATTTTTTAATGCAAGGCAATACTTTGTTTGAAAATGTCGTAAGATATGAAAAAGGAGTGATGCCTGATTCAAAAGGCCATTTCGGGCCATACGGCGGGAGATATGTTGCAGAGACTCTTATGCCGGCAGTCCTGGAGCTTGAAGCGGCCTGCAATAAGTTTTTACCGGACAAAGCTTTTCAGGAAGAGTTTTTTGCTCTGCTGGAGAGGTATGCGGGGCGGCCGACACCACTGTTCCATGCAAAACGCATGAGCAATCACTTTAAAGGTGCATCGATTTATCTGAAGCGGGAAGATCTTGCTCATACCGGTGCGCACAAAATCAACAACACAATCGGCCAGGCACTTCTGGCAAATTGGATGGGGAAAGATAAATTAATTGCCGAGACCGGAGCAGGTCAGCATGGAGTTGCAACGGCAACTGTGGCCGCACTTTTTGGGATGGAGTGCCGTATTTTTATGGGTGAAGAAGACATCCGACGGCAGGCGGCAAATGTTAAGCGGATGAAGCTTCTGGGCGCCGAAGTAATAAAAGTGGTTTCCGGTACTTCGACTTTAAAAGATGCAATGAATGCGGCCATGCGTTACTGGGTAGGTGCGGTTTCCGATACGTTTTATGTGATCGGATCGGTTGCAGGGCCTCATCCTTACCCGGTAATGGTTCGGGATTTTCAAAAGGTAATTGGCGAGGAAACCAGAAAGCAGATTCTCGAATCTGCAGGGAAGCTGCCTGACATGCTTGTTGCCTGTGTGGGCGGAGGAAGCAATGCCATGGGGCTTTTTTATCCTTTTATGAGTGATCAGGTGAAAATGGTTGGAGTCGAGGCTGCCGGGTCCGGGATAAAGAGTGGAAAACATGCCGCCACACTTTCAAAAGGGAGTGTGGGGGTTCTTCACGGGTCGAAATCGTACCTGCTCCAGGATGAGAACGGCCAGATTATGGAAGCTCATTCGATCTCGGCAGGCCTGGATTATCCGGGTGTCGGGCCGGAGCATTCATTATTAAAGGATTTAGATAGAGTCCGTTATGTATCGATCGATGACAGGCAGGCCCTGGAAGCATTTCAAATGCTTTGCTCTCTTGAAGGGATAATCCCGGCACTTGAGAGTTCCCATGCAGTTGCATGGGCAGCCGGGTATGCAAGTACACGGCCAGGCAATGAGATTATCGTAGTAAATCTTTCAGGAAGAGGGGATAAAGATCTTGGAATTGTTTTTTCCCATTTAAAGGAAGTTACGGATAATGAACCGAATAGATAGAACATTTGAAGAATTGAAAAAAAAAGGCGAAAAAGCGCTGGTGGGGTTTGTAACGGCAGGCGATCCTGACATGCGGGCATCATTTGATATGGTTGCTTCCATGTGCAGGGCAGGTATTGATGTTTTGGAGCTGGGGATTCCGTTTTCAGACCCTACGGCAGACGGGCCAGTAATTCAAAAGTCATCTACCAGGGCGCTTGAAAAAGGGACAAATTTAGAAGCTGTTCTTTCAATGACAGGAAAGCTTCGGGAAGAGACAGCAGTTCCGATCATTCTTTTCAGCTACTACAATCCCATATATGCCTATGGAAATGAGGAATTTTATAGGGATGCTCTGGCTGTGGGTACCGATGGTGTTCTGGTGGTTGATCTTCCACCGGAAGAGTCGGATGAAATGACAGGAACCTGGCCGGGATCTGACCTGGCTTTGATTCGTTTGATAGCTCCAACTACGCCTTTGGATAGGATGAGGAAAATTACGGCAGATGCACGGGGCTTTATCTATCTTGTTTCAAAGACCGGGGTTACCGGAAGCAGCGGGCTTAAAACAGAAAGTATAGGCCGGCAGGTAGATTCTCTTCGCAGTGTAACTTCTCTTCCTGTTTGTGTTGGATTCGGTATTTCCACCACAGATGATGTGGCGGCCGTCGCATCCGTTGCAGACGGAGTAGTAATTGGCAGCGCCTTTGAGCGGCTGATTGAAGATAATCTTGAAAATAAGGATTTGGCTTCTATTTTGGCCGGTCAGGTCAGAAAATATAGGGAAGCAACGTTAAAAAATTAATAACCGTTCACAGAGAGGTTGCTCTCGTTCCCATACTTCGCTGTGGAACGTACACACGACACTTAAGCACCGACATATGAGTGCCCGATGACCAGAGCCCGATATCGCATCAGAGATCATAAAGAGGGGTCTCTTTTCCGCTTCCTACACACCGGCAGTTGGAGTAGAGCGCCGGAATGAGTGGAAAGGCAATCTTGAACCTTTGAACGTTGAACCATGAACGCTTACCTAAAAGTAAAAGGTTGACCTCTTATAGCGGCTTTATATAATATGCGAATTAGGTTATTTCTCGGTAGAAACTAAAATCAAAAAATCAGCTCTGTTTCAACTTCCTATATTTATTACAGGTCAAGCCGCATGATACTTCATATAGATATGGATGCCTTCTATGCTTCGGTTGAACAGTTGGACAATCCTGATCTTAAAGGAAAATGTGTGATTGTGGGAGGACAATCAAACAGGAGCGTTGTTTCAGCGGCAAGCTATGAGGCAAGAAAATACGGTGTCCGGTCTGCCATGCCCGTATTTATGGCCAAACAAAAGTGTCCCCAAGGGGTGTTTGTCCTACCGAGAATAAAAAGATACAAAGAAGTGTCAAAAACAATCATGAAGCTGCTCTGCGATTTTTCTCCTCTGGTAGAACCTGTCTCCATTGACGAAGCCTACATGGATATTACCGGTGCTGAAAGGCTGTTGGGATCACCGCAGGAGATCGGTATTCACCTGAAGGAAAACATAAAGAAAAAAACCAATCTGACCTGCTCGGTAGGAATTGCGCCAAACAAGTTTCTTGCTAAAATTGCCTCGGATATGAACAAACCCGATGGTCTTTTCATTATCAGGCCTGAGGAAGCCCGCGAATTTATTAAAACACTACCGATTAATAGAGTACCGGGCATAGGCAAAAAGACCGGCAGTCACCTTATAAACCTTGGTATTACGACCCTTGGCGATGTAAAAAAATTTGAGGAAAAAATGTTGCTTCATAAACTCGGAAAGTCCGGCAAACGCCTGATAGAACTTTCGAATTGTATTGACATCTCTCCGGTAATTCCTTTTACGCAACGAAAATCAGTCAGCACCGAGCATACGCTTACACAAGACACCCGGAATCCTGCAATTTTAAAAAAATTTCTATTAAAACATTCCGAACAAGTAGGAAGGGAGCTAAGAAGACAAAAAGTTAAAGCAAAAACCATCACTTTGAAACTAAAGCACGCAGACTTTAAACAGATCACAAGGAGTTCAACCCTTGATCATCCCACCCAATCATCGGAAACGATTTATGCTACTGCTTGCCGGTTGCTTTTAACCTACAGACCAAAAACAAAAATCAGGCTCATCGGGGTCGGAGCATCAGGTTTAATGCCATCGACTGTGCCATTTCAGCTGGCGCTTTTTGAACAAAAAGAAAAAAAAGGGACAAATTGGGAAAGGGTTGAAAAGGCTGTTGACACCATAATCGAAAAATTTGGGATCGATGCTGTCAGACGTGGCACTTTGACCGAAAATAAATAAGCTGTCGCCGTTCATGGATCGTAATTTAAATTGGAAATTAGACATTTGCAACAGACAAAACCACTTTACTCAATGGAATAAAAGTTGCGCATGTTCATCAACAGTACAAAAGCATGAAGTCCAAATTTCCCATTTCTATTTTCAATGTCCCGCGAACGCTTACTATACTGTTTCTCAAAATATATTCCGTTTTAAACGATGAAAAACTCGTATATAAGAAATCGTAAAGAAAGAACTAACTATCTTTATAATAAGTAATTTCAGTATGACAACTACTACAATAAATTAGCCATATTGCAGTTAAGTTCTTTGTTAACGATTTCTAATACACTCAGACAGTTTCCTCATTTAAAACGGAAC
>JAXHVO010000090.1 GCA_034189135.1 Thermodesulfobacteriota bacterium
GCCCTTACCGGATGGGTTTTGAACCCATTAGACTCCTTCAGCGAATTTCAAATGTGGCTCTTTCGCCACCTATTCCAACGCTCCAGACTTCGCCTGGCGCTACGATGTTCGATGTTCATTTGTTTTTCATTACCTTTCTCTTTTGCCTCCTGCCCTTCCCTTTTTTAGTTAAAAAATATACGAGAGATATCGTTATAAAAAACAAATATCATCAGCATAATGAGTATGAACATTCCTGCCTGCTGTGCCACTTCACGCACCTTTACCCCTACAGGACGCCCAATTAGCGCTTCCAAAAAGAAGAAAAGTAAATGTCCCCCGTCCAGCACAGGTATGGGGATGAAATTGATTATAGCAAGGGTGATGCTTATAATTGCAATAAAGAACGATAAGCTGCCGACCCCTTTTTTTGCATAATGACCGGCCATTTGCGCAATCAGAATTGGACCGCCTATGGTTTTTACAGACTCTGTGCCTTTGATCAACCTGGCAATGCCGGTGACGGTCCTTTTGGTCCATTTCCATGTTTCGCTTAAGCTCTCGACAAAGGCCTGAAAAGGATTCAGCTTTTTTATAAATCCATCGCTTCCGCTTCCTATCCCGATAATATAGCTTTTTATCTCTGCGCCAAATATCGTGTCAATTTTAAGTTCTGGTACAATCGGTACATTGAACTCAGATTCGCCGCGGCGAACGGTCACGGTAATTTTTTTTCCATCGCTTAATGCAATCAGGTGAGCCATCTCTTCCCACTGTTCCACCCGGGCCCCATCAATGGCAACAATCCTATCTCCTTTCATCAGCCCGGCTTTTTGTGCGGGTTTTCCCTCCAGAACAGAACCGATGGAGGGCCTTAATACAAAAAGGCCGTATATTTGAAACATGACAAAAAATATGATCGCTGCCAGAAGAAAATTAAAAAATGGTCCGGCGGCAACAATTAATATGCGTTTAAAGACATGCTTATGGGTAAAAGAGATGGGTATATCCTTGGGATCAATTTGGGCATCAGGTTCTTCCCCCACCATCTTGACATATCCCCCAAGGGGAATGGCGGATACCCGGTAATCCGTAATGCCGATCTTTTTTCCAAAAATTCTCGGCCCGAATCCCAATGAAAATTTTTCCACGCCCACACCAAATAACCGGGCCACCAGGAAATGGCCCAATTCGTGGAAAAAAATAAGAATGCCCAACACAATGATAAAGGCAAATAAATTTGTGGTCATGATAAATCCTGGCACAACGTTTAGCGCTTCACGCCATGCGTTTTATTAAAAGTTATTTTTTGGTGATTACAGCATGGTTGCGGGTTACGGGTAAAAAAAGTATTTTTATCGATTTTCACAACTTGCAACCCGTAACTTGAAACTCGCAACCCGATTTTCCCTGTGAGCCAATGACTTTGCGCTATGAGCAGGTTATCAACTCACCCGCTATTTTCCTGGCCCACTGATCCGCTTCCATAATATCCGAAAGAGTTGGATGGTTAACCACTGTGTGGCGATTCATGGTATCATTTATTATTTGATGAATGTCGGTAAATGATATACGCCGGTTTAAAAAAGCAATGACCGCTTCTTCATTGGCGGCATTTAATACTGCAGGGAAAGTCTCCCCTGCTTTACAGGTATCGTAAGCCAGCGCAAGACAGGGAAACTTTTCAAAATCCGGCTGTTGAAATGTAAAGGCCCCGATACCTGCAAAATCAGGCAACTCCTGACATAAGGGAAGCCGCTCAGGATACGACAAGGCATATGCAATCGCTCCTTTCATATCCGGAATTCCTATCTGGGCCATTACGGATCCATCCTTAAAGGAAACCATGGAATGAATCATGCTCTGGGGTTGAATCAAAACTTCGATTCTATCATGTGAAACCCCAAAAAGATCTTTGGCTTCCAGAACCTCCAGCCCTTTGTTCATCATGGTGGCAGAATCGATACTTATCTTTCTTCCCATCTGCCAGGTGGGATGATTCAACGCATCTTCCGGTTTGATTTCGCCAAATTCCTCTAACGGACGTTGCAAAAAAGGACCTCCCGAACCGGTAAGAAATATCCGGTCTAAATCTTCCATCCGGCTTCCGGCAATACACTGAAATATTGCGCTGTGCTCGCTGTCAATGGGAAGTATTTTAACTCCTTTTTCAGCTGCCTGTTTTACAACAATTTCTCCTGCCATGACAAGTGTTTCTTTATTTGCCAGGGCAATATCCTTTCCTGCATCTATGGCAGCCAGTGTCGGCAGCAAACCAGCCGCACCTACCATGGCAGTGACCACCATATCAACCCCGGACAGGGTGGCAGCCGATTTGTATCCTGCCAGACCGTGCATGATTTCAACCCCTCTTGCGCTAGGCATGAGCTTTTTCAGCTCATCCGCATTCTTTTTATCAAAAACTGCGGCAAGCTCAGGCTTCAAAGACTCGATCTGGCGAGCAAGCAAGGCAACGTTTTTTTTTGCCGCCAAAGCTTTAATGTTAAACCGATTGGGAAATTGTTCTACGATCTTTACCGCATTCCGGCCTATGGAACCGGTAGAGCCGAGTATGGAAAGATTTTTCATTGGGTTTATGGTTGTTGATGGTCGATCATCAATTATATTAAGTAACTTTTAAAAAAATAGGCCACCGGCGCTGCGAATAAGAGCGCATCAATACGATCCAGAAAGCCACCGTGACCTGGAAGTAAGCCCCCTGAATCTTTGACCTTAGACGACCTCTTAAGCATCGATTCAAACAAATCTCCCACCTGCCCTGCAATCCCGATAACAACAAAAAACAAAAGACTTGACGTCCATGGAAGTGTGGGTAGAAAAAAATACTTTACCAAAGATCCCACCAACAGATTTGCTGCCAGCCCGCCGATAGATCCTTCTACTGTTTTTGCCGGACTCACCGCCGGGCATAATTTGTGGCGGCCCAGGTAAGAGCCAAAATAATATGCACTTGTGTCTCCGGCAAATATCACCGCCAAAATAAGAAATATCCAAATCATGCCGTCTGCCTGATTTCGTATCAGGACCAGGAAAGAAAGCAAAAGAGGAATGTAGATAACCCCCTGAACCTGCTTTTTAATTGTTTCAAGTACGTTTGGATTTGTTTTGTATTGCGGAAGAGATATTAGGCCACAAAGTGTTATGTTTAACGCAATGACTATTGAAATAAGATCAAAAGCTCTGCCTGAAGCAGCGAGGACAATCATAGCGCCGACCAACAGGCCGACAATCATCATCACAGAAACAATCTTTTCATTTGAATCTAAGACAATACGGAAATATTCCCACATGGACAGCAGGCACACGACTCCGATCAAAACAGCAAAATAAACACCTCCGTTGACAATTAATAAAATAAGAAAAGGAAGTGCAACGATTCCTGTTATCCAGCGTTTTAAGTGCATAATCTTTCGAGTTCCGGGTTGCGAGTTTCGAGTTGCGGGTTATAAAAAAGGATTATTTCCGATTTTCACCATTCGCAACACGAAATTCGTAACATCATCTTGCAACGTAAAAACAATATCCCGGCTGAAATCGACAACAAACTGTCAATATGATGTTTCTAAGCGTCTTAATATTCATGCCTCTAACCCGCCGAACCGACGCTCGCGATTCTGGTAATTCTTAATAATAGATACAAATTCATCTTCGGTAAAGTCCGGCCACAATGTATCTGTCACATAAATTTCCGTATAGGCAATTTGCCACAGCAGAAAATTGCTGATACGCATTTCACCACTTGTACGAATCAGTAGATCCGGATCAGGAATCGAATCGGTGCAAAGATGTTTTGATATTGTTTCGGGTGTGATCAAATCCGTATCTATGTGGCCCTGTTTTACTTTTAATGCAATTCGGCGAACCATCTGTACAATTTCCCAGCGTCCGCCATAGCTAAGTGCAAGATTTAGCTGCATCCCGCTATTTTTTTTGGTCAGTGCCATGATTTTATCCAGTTGCTTGCGAACATCTTCATTCAGCCGTTCTATCTGACCGATCGCATTGAGCCGGATATTCTCATCTATCATCTCTTTCTTTTCTGACTTAAGAAATTTTAATAGGAGGGCCATCAGGGCATCGACCTCGTTTTTTGGTCTGTGCCAGTTTTCCGTGGAAAAAGCATACAGGGTCAGATGGGGTATTCCAATTTCTCTGGAAGCTCTAACAATGGTACGAACCGTTTCCACACCTTTTTCGTGTCCATTAATCCGGTTCATTAGACGCTTTTTTGCCCATCGCCCGTTTCCATCCATGATAATGGCAATATGTGAGGGAAGCTTTGCCATATCGAGATCTAGACGGATAAGGGAAGGTTTGCTAGAATTCAAGGATCTCTTTCTCTTTTTCTTTATTTACATCGTCAATTAACTGGATATGCTCGTCTGTAATTTTCTGGATCTGATCCTGGGCTTTGAACGCATCGTCTTCCGAAATATCACCATCCTTTTTCAGGCCTTTTAACAGTTCGTTTGAATCACGCCTGATGTTGCGCACCGCAATTTTATGATCTTCGCTAATTTTATTAATGATTTTCACCAGCTCTTTCCGTCTTTCTTCCGTAAGCGGAGGAATGGATATACGGATAATCTTACCATCATTCGATGGGGTAAGGCCCAAATCCGATTTTAATATGGCCTTTTCAATTTCTTTTATCACCGATGCATCCCAGGGTTGAATCGTAATCAAGCGGCTCTCGGGAACAGAAAGAGTGGCCATCTGGTTTAACGGAGTCAAGGTGCCATAATAATCCACCCGTATACCGTCTAAAATTGTTAAAGAAGCCCTGCCGGTCCTCACTTTATTGAATTCATTTTTCAGCGCATTTACCGACTTTCCCATATTTTCCCTGGTTTCCTGGTATATCGATTCAATCATGGCTTTTACCTCATAACTTTTTAAGTAGTTAAGTGGTTTTGCATACGTGATGCATAGTATCTGCAACTCACAACACGTAACTCGTATTCAACTGAGGGATCGGGGAGTTTCTGATCAACAGTCTTTCTTGTGAACCGTTTGAGCTTTAATGATTGTTAGTGGTTTATCCGGAGAAGCGCCCATTTGCCCGTATCAGCCTTAACAAATAAGTAAGTCCGGCACTCTGTACACGCCCCCTATCTTCTCAGTTAAATCCATACAGGCAGAGACGACCAACGCTGCCGTGGGCTTCCGTCTCTTGGGGCTGGTTCAAATCGAATCTCAGTCCGCCTCAGGCGGACCGTACGCCGATTTCTCGAAATTATTGTTACGGCGGATACGGACAAATGGGCGCTTCTCCGGACAAACTGAGCAGAGATTGAAAAACTCTCTGACCCCTCAATTAACTATTTATCATGGTGCCTACTTCTTCACCGCAGATCACTTTACGCAAACTTCCCTTTTGTTTCAAATTAAAAACAGACAAAGGAAGATTATTATCCATTGCCAGGGAAATTGCGGTCATATCCATTACTTTAAGCTGCCTTTCCAGGACTTCCATATAGCTAATTTTCTTTATCATCTTTGCCTCGCTGTTTTGAGCGGGGTCAAAATTATAAAGGCCATCCACTTTGGTGGCCTTTAAAAGCAGCTCTGCGTGAATCTCCTGGGCCCTTAAAACAGCCGCCGTATCTGTGGTAAAATAGGGATTTCCTGTGCCCGCCGCAAAAATAACCACCCGCCCCTTTTCAAGATGTCGGACAGCTCTGCGGCGAATATAGGGCTCAGCCACTTCGTGCATGGATATGGCAGTCTGTGTACGTGTTTGAATTCCCATTTTTTCCAGAGCGCTTTGCAATGCCAGGCTGTTTATCACTGTAGCCAGCATTCCCATATGATCTGCGGAAGCCCTATCCATACCAAACGAACTGGCGGCAACGCCCCGGAAAATATTACCCCCACCGACAACGATGGCAAGCTGAACTCCAAGATCAAATACCGAACGCACCTCATTGGCCACGTACTTTAGCATATCCGGGCTAATTCCATAGTCTTGTTCGCCCATCAGTGCTTCACCGCTTATCTTTACCAGTACTTTGTTATATCGAGAAAGTGGCAATGATTAAGACTCCCCGGTTTGAAATCTGGCAAAACGCTTAATGGTAATATTCTCGCCGATTTTTGCTATTAGCTCGTTTAGCAGGTCTGCAATCGTTATTTTGGGATCACGCACATAAGCCTGATTTAGCAGGCAGCTTTCCTTAATAAATTTATTCAGTTTGCCTTCCGCTATCTTGTCTATCATATTTTCCGGTTTTCCCATTTCAAGCGCCTGGGCACGATAAATCTCCCTTTCCTTGTTGATTACATCTTCGGGCACATCTTCAGTGTTGATTCCCAGCGGGTTTGCCGCGGCAATGTGCATGGCAATATTTTTGGCAAATTCCTGAAAATCTTCATTTTTTGCGACAAAATCCGTTTCACAACCGATCTCCACCAACACCCCTAATTTTCCACCCATATGAATATAGGACTGGATGACACCTTCCGTCATTGCCCTGCCTGCTCTTTTTGCAGCGGTTGCCAATCCTTTTTTTCTTAAAAAATCAACGGCCTTATCTACATCGACGTCACATTCTGAAAGGGCTTGCTTGCAATCCATTATTCCTGCCCCGGTCTTTTCCCGGAGTTGTTTTACCATTTCCGCACTAATCGTTGTCATCTTCACTCTCCTGTGGTGTCTTCTTGGCTATCTTCCTTATCTTTTTCGCTTTCGATTTCTTGCAGGTCTTCCGGCGGCTGTTCCGCTGTGGTTCTTTTTATGATCTCTACCACCGGCCCATCTGAGCCGTCAGAAATCACTTTTCTTTCACCAGGTTTCAGCTCTGCCCCAACATTGGCAATCTCCGCTTTTCCTTCTACTTCCTTATCAGCATCCGCCTGTTGTTTTTCGGCCAGCCGCTCTTTCCCTTCAATACATGCATCAGAAATTCTAGATGAAATCAGTCTGATGGCCCTTATGGCATCATCATTACCCGGAATGATATAATCAATTTCATCAGGGTCACAATTTGTATCCACAATGGCAATAATGGGAATGTTAAGTCTCCTTCCTTCCCTGACCGCAATTGCCTCTTTTCTGGGATCAACCACAAATATTGCTCCGGGAAGCCCGTTCATGGTTCTAATTCCACCAAGGTTGTTGTCAAGCTTCACTCGTTCCTTTTCCAGCTTCAGCCTCTCCTTCTTGGGGAAAAGATTAATTGAACCGTCATTCATAATATTGTTAAGATAGTTTAGACGATCGATGCTCTGCTTAATGGTCTGAAAATTGGTCAGCATTCCTCCCAGCCACCTGTTATGCACGTAAAACATTTCGCATCGGTTGGCCTCTTCATAAATAGATTCCCGGGCCTGCTTCTTGGTGCCGACAAAAAGAACCGGCTTGCCGCTGGCAACCGTATCGACCACAAAATCATAAACAGTCTTAAACATTCGAACGGTTTTTTGCAGATCAATAATATAAATACCGTTTCTCGCCCCGAAGATAAAAGGTTTCATCTTCGGGTTCCAGCGTTTGGTCTGATGACCGAAATGCACCCCTGCTTCAAGGAGTTCCTTCATTGTTACGTAAGCCATTACTCTCTCCTCTCATGGTTTTTCCACCGCCTTTTTCTTTCCAAATTCCGACTTTATCTTGAGACTTTTGCAAAACGGCACTTTTTTTCCGATTTCTGCGTCAGGCTCAAATTTCAATCCTCGAAATATTCAATATATTCCTGTGGTTGAAATTTTCGCCTTCCTTGAACTCGAACAAAAATTACCATTTTTCAAAGGTCTCACAAAGCACCGGGAACAAGGTCCAAAGACGTGTGAGTTATAAAAAAATCTTTTGTGTTTAACAAACTAAAATCCAATTGGCAACATTTATTTATTTTATCAAATAAAACCTGATACGCACGAATATTTACTTTTTGCTCAGCTGAGCCACTCGGTTATATCCACTATAATCTTTTGAAAAAATGATATTTTCATATTTACCACATTTTTCCGCAATCCGGCTGACATCGTTTTTCTGATCATGTCCTATCTCCAGAAATAACCTTCCGTATTGCTTTAAATAAAGATGTGCCGAACAGATAATTTGTTTCAGGCTGCCCAAGCCATCCTCTTTTCCATCAATCGATAGACGGGGTTCGTGTCGGTAAATTTCCGGCTCAAGCCCGGCGATATCTCCTGACCGAATATAAGGCGGGTTGGATACAATCATATCAAAAGAAATCTTTTCCCTATTTAAGCTTGATAACCAATCGCCGGCAAAAAATGACACTTTCGCATCGATATTGTTCTTCTTTGCGTTCTTTTTTGCCACTTTAATTGTGCGTAAGCTGCAATCCGAAGCAAAATAATGATGCATGGGCTGCTCTTTGGCAAGAGCAAGCACAATCGCTCCTGATCCTGTACCCAGATCGAGTATACGCATCGGTCTAGATTTTAAATTTCCGAATGAAGCTGCAGATAAGAACGATAGGGACGCCTCAACAAGACACTCGGTTTCAGGTCTAGGTATCAAAACATCGTTTGTCACCACAAGCTCTAAAGACCAGAACTCCTTCACGCCTGTAATATAAGCAACGGGCTCTCGTGCGGTTCTTCTTTTAATCAGGGCTTTGAAACTCTCCAGTTCATTCCTGTTAAGCGGCTGATCATAACGCAGATACAGATCGATTCGGTTGATATTCAGGGTATGGGCCAGTAATATTTCAGCGCTGGGTCTGGGGCTCTCTATACTGCGGGATTCAAAATAAGACGCGGTCCACTTTAAGGTTTTAAGTATGGTCCATTCATCACCGCTGGAATCAGGCTGGTTATTCATTCTGCATGGCCTTGGCCTGGTAATTCGTTGTAAGTCCATCAATTATTTCAGTGATGTTGCCTTGCAGAATGTCTTCAAGTTTATAAAGAGTCAGCCCAACCCGATGGTCAGTGACTCTTCCCTGGGGAAAGTTGTAGGTTCTGATTCTTTCGCTCCTGTCCCCGCTTCCGACTTGGCTTTTCCTCTCCTGCGATCTTTCTTCATTTTGTTTTTGAATCATGGCATCAAGGAGACGGGCACGCAAGACCTTCATGGCCTTGTTTTTGTTTTTAAGTTGTGATTTTTCATCCTGACACGTCACCACCAGTCCTGTGGGCAGATGGGTGATGCGCACGGCCGAATCCGTTGTATTTA
Organism: Thermodesulfobacteriota bacterium; assembly: GCA_034189135.1. Classification (NCBI taxonomy): domain Bacteria; kingdom Pseudomonadati; phylum Thermodesulfobacteriota; species Thermodesulfobacteriota bacterium. The sequence continues at coordinate 9,146 of JAXHVO010000090.1, forward strand.
CACTCTGCCCGCCTGGGCCGGTTGACCGATATACATCGACTTTAATTTCACTCGGATCAATCTGAAGTTCAACATCCTCGGCTTCAGGCAAAACGGCAACGGTCACCGCAGATGTATGTATCCTGCCCTGTGTCTCAGTGGTCGGCACGCGCTGCACACGATGTGTACCACTTTCAAACTTTAAGGCACTGTATGCCCCTTTGCCGTGTACCATTGCAATAATCTCTTTAAAACCGCCGACACCGGTTTCATGATGAGACAGCACTTCAACTTTCCAATTCCTGTTTTCTGCATATTTGCTGTACATTCTGAAAAGATCACCCCCAAATAAAGCGGCTTCTTCTCCACCCGTTCCGGCACGGATTTCAATGATGACGTTTCTTTCATCATTTGGATCTTTGGGAACCAGGAGCTTTTTTAAATCTTCTTCAAGACGCTCTTTTTTTTGATTAAGCGAAGCAATTTCTTCTTTGGCAAGATCTTTTATGTCAGAATCTCCATCCGCCAGCAGTTCCGCACTTTCATCCAGGTCCTGCAGAACCTGATTGTATGTCCGGAAAACAGACACCACCTTGCCGAGCTCTGCATGCTCACGAACGTACTTCTGGTATACCGGTCGATCCTTAATAATATCAGGATCACTTAATAATGTTTCGATCTCTGAAAAGCGTTTCTCGACCCCTTTTAACTTCTCAAACATGAATAACTAAATTCCCATAAAAAACAGGATGTCGGCAGATCGGGAAGCGATGAGACAGCTTCCTATCCTCCAGACATCCCGGTTTCCCAACTTATTTGCTTGTTTCCTCTTTTTTTTGGAATTTTTCGTATTTCCTGCGAAAACGTTCTATCCGCCCTGCGGTATCAACTAGTTTTTGTTTTCCGGTAAAAAACGGATGGCACTTGGAACAGATTTCAACTCGAATATCCGACTTGGTTGAACCAACCTCTACGACATTGCCACATGCGCAGGTGATGGTTGTTTCAGCGTAATCAGGATGAATATCCTTCTTCATTGTACTTTAACCTCCTGTATTAAATATTCTTGTGTGGATAAATAATTTTTATGTTTATACATACGTTTGATGCGTTTGTAAAATAATCACCGTGCCGTCGGCCAAAGCCTCAGTTACCAAAACATCAAAGCTATGCGTTCATTCCATTTAAAAAGCTTTGATTATCTTTGGTTCCGCTCATTTTTTCAAGCAAAAATTCCAGGCTGTCCACAGGATTTAAAGAAGAAAGAAGCTTTCTTAAAATCCAGACTCGATTTAATGTTTCCTCGCTCAATAGAAGCTCTTCTTTCCTGGTTCCCGATTTTTTAATATCAATGGCAGGGAAGACACGTTTATCCGCAAGCCTTCTATCCAACTGTATCTCCATGTTTCCTGTTCCCTTGAATTCTTCAAAAATAACTTCGTCCATACGGCTTCCCGTATCAACAAGTGCCGTGGCTATAATCGTAAGGCTTCCCCCTTCCTCAATATTTCTTGCTGCACCAAAAAAACGTTTTGGGCGTTGAAGGGCATTGGAATCGACTCCCCCTGAAAGTATTTTTCCACTCGGCGGCATTACCGAATTATGGGCACGGGCAAGCCGGGTGATACTGTCTAACAGAATAACCACGTCTTTTTTATGCTCCACCAGTCTTTTCGCCTTCTCAATGACCATTTCTGCAACCTGAACATGCCTCTCCGCCGGCTCGTCGAATGTAGAGCTGATTACTTCGGCATTCACCGATCTCCTCATATCGGTGACCTCTTCCGGCCGCTCATCAATCAGCAGCACGAATGGAACCACATTGCTGTGGCTGGCAATAATGCTGTTGGCAATGTTTTGTAACAGCATGGTTTTTCCTGACCGGGGCGGCGAAACGATCAGTCCCCTCTGACCAAAACCGATGGGAATCATCAGATCCATGATTCGAGTGGAATAATTATCAGAATCGGTTTCAATTTCCATTTTTCTTTCCGGATAAAGGGGAGTCAGGTTATCAAAAAGAATCTTGTCCCTGGCAATTTCCGGGTCTTCGAAGTTAACCGCCTCAACTTTCAAGAGGGCAAAATATCTTTCAGACTCTTTCGGCTGTCTGATCTGGCCGGATACGGTATCACCGGTTCTCATATTAAAACGTCGTATCTGCGAAGGGGAAACATATATGTCATCAGGCCCGGGCAGATAATTCGAATCAGGCGATCGTAAAAATCCGAATCCGTCAGGAAGAATCTCAATCGTACCTTCACCGAAAATTAAGCCATTTTTTTCAATCTGCCTCTGAAGTAAGGCAAACATAAGCTCCTGCTTCCTCATTCCGGCGGCCCCTTCAATACTGTACTTTTTGGCCATCTCGTTCAGTTCTTTAATTGTTTTTTCTTTGAGTTCAACTATGTTCATTAAACATTTACCCCTTTTCCTTTTTGATTTTTAAATTTTGCTGGTCGGGTAAAAAGTCAAATTAACCACATAGGCCGTAGATATCACAAAGAAAAATAAATAAAATAAGCTAGTTTCTGTATTCTAGGTGAAATCAGTGGTCATAAAGCGACTTTTTACGAAAGCATCAATGCCAAACAGCTCATAAAAAGGCTATTTTTCTTCTTTTTATAAGACTACCAGATTCTTATATCTTTCCACCAGCCAAAAGGATACAAAAGCCTATCATTACCAAAGCACAAGCCGGCCACCATCTCAACATTGAGTTCGACTCCAGACCTGTAAAGTCGAATTTGATACTCATCACTTTTTTTTTATTTTATAGTGCCCCTATAAAGGTAATTCATAGACTGGATCCAAATCGGTGATTGCGGAGGAATATGAGTGTTTTGTGATTTACTTTAGAAGAATTTTTTTTGACATCCTCTCCAACAGGCAGGCTTCATGCCTGTAACAAAAACTTTTAATGAAGCAATAATATATGATGATTGTTTACCTGTCAAGCGCTTTCATCTATTTTTTACACAATTTATGATAAATTGTGCTATAGTCATTGAATGATTCCATTCGATTCGACGGTTATACCCGATATCATATCAGGCATTACCCCTTATTCCAAAAACGCTTATTTGGTAGGTGGTTCTGTCAGGGACATTCTCCTGGGCAAATCACCTGCTGATTTTGATATTGCCGTTTTGCAAAATCCCCAACAGTATGCTGAAAAAATGACCCAAAAAACATCCGGTCGCCTGGTTCGGCTGGGAAAACCCGGACAAATGATATTTCGCGTGATTACCAAAAATTATATTTTTGATATATCATCCGTAAACGGTTCGGTGATTGAGGATGATCTTTGGGCTAGAGATTTTACCATCAATGCCCTGGCGGTAGATTTAGGTTCGGGAAAAATGATCGACTGTATGAACGGGTTGCAGGATTTGGCTGACAGAAAAATTCGCCTGGTTTCCCCAGCGGTGTTTCAACAAGACCCTATTCGTCTGATAAGGGCTTATAGAATGGCAGCTGCCTTTGATTTTAATGTAGAACCGCAAACATCTGCGAAGATAAAGGATAACGCAGCACTTTTACAAACTTCCGCCGGTGAGAGGATTAGAGCGGAATTATTTAAAATTTTGGCCACATCAAATTCCTGTTTTTATTTCTCAGAAATGGCAACCACGGGGGTTTTGTTTACCATTTTCCCGGAACTCGCCGGGTTGCAAAATTGTTTTCAAAACAGATATCACCATTTTGATGTCTTTACACACACCATGAAAGCGTATTCTCACCTTGAAATCATACTCAACGATTGCCATCGTTTTTTGCCGGAAGCATACGGACAATTCGAACCTTGTAAGGATATCCTTAAAGGAGCGCTGTTAAAATGTGCCATTCTTCTGCATGATATCGGAAAACCTTCAGCCCGAACCATAGACAATAACGGCCACATCCATTTTTATGGTCATGGCAAAAAAAGTGCGGACCTGGCCATGCATATCGCCCGCAGACTTAAGTTTTCCAATCATGAAACCTCGTATATCGATTTTATTATTCGCCACCACATCAGGCCTCTGTTTCTGTTTACCGCTTACACCAACAAAACCGTCACTCAAAAAGGAATTGCACGCTTTTTTTTAACATGCGGAAAAAATGCCCCGGATCTGCTGATTCATACCATGGCGGATATTAAAGGCAAAGGAAACCAAAACGATGAAAGAAACCAAGCGTTTATTAACTTTGCCAGGGAAATGTTAACCTACTACTTTTCCTATTTTCAGCCGGAAAAGTCAAAAGCGCCGTTACTCACCGGTAACGATCTGATTCATGATTTGGCTCTGACACCGTCACCTTTATTTAAGACCATTTTGCGTCGGGTGGAAGAAGCCAGGATAACGAAAAAAATTTGCACTAAAGATGAAGCCATGCAGTTTGTTAAGAAATTTTTAGCAGTATAAATCCGTCAGGCGCACTTAATGTTACAATAAAAGCCTGAGTGTCGGACAAAAAAGCGTTTCTTGACAATGTCGCTTAATTTTTATAGTAAAGTTGCCAAACATTTCTGTAAAGCGGTACTGAACATTAAAGGGTAAGATTTTAACAACGGGGTTTGAAAGGAGAATCGAATGAACATTTTATTTTTCGGGCCTAACGGCAGCGGCAAGGGAACCCAGGGTGCTATTTTAAAGGATAAATACAACACGCCTCATATTGAATCAGGCGCTATTTTCCGTGAAAACATTTCCAATGGTACCGAACTTGGTTCTAAAGCCAAGGAGTATATTGATAAAGGCGATCTGGTACCTGACGAAATTACCATACCCATGATACTCGACCGCCTTAAACGCGACGACTGTAAAAACGGCTGGCTGCTTGACGGCTTTCCCAGAAACAAGAACCAGGCCATCAAACTGGATGAAGCCCTTAAAGAGGCTCAAATGTCCCTTGATATTGTGGTCGAAATATTGCTTGACCGTGAAATCGCCAAAAACAGGATTATGGGGCGACGGCTCTGCGTAAACGACAACAATCATCCCAATAATATATTCATTGACGTCATCAAACCGGACGGTGACAAGTGCCGGGTATGCGGGGGTGAACTAAAGACCAGAGCGGACGACCAAGACGAGGAGGCGATTAACAAGCGCCATTCTATATACTATGACAGCGATACCGGAACACTGGCATCCGCCTATTATTTCAAGGAAATCGCCGAAAAGACGGGCGCTATTAAGTATATCACTTTAGATGGAAAGCCGAGTGTCAAAGAGGTGACTGCCGAGCTTATTTCCAAGCTTTAAGCTTTGCTTTTCTCATATCCGGCAAAAAATTTGATTTAAAGTAGAAAAATATGTCAAAATGTGCCTGGCGGTTGCGACTAGTCCCGGGCACACTTATATTTATACTATTTTTTCTATTTTTTTCTTGCCAATTTATTTTTCTTTAGTTATAAATTTTTGTTTATTATCATACTTTTTTAATAACCATGGGAATAATCTCGATGGAAAGAAGGGGGCGAGGTGTTTGAAGGAAATTCAAGTTAAGGTTTTTGACAATGACATTGAAAAGGCAATGCGGATTTTAAAGAAAAAAATTCAAAATGACGGCCTTTTCAAACGTCTGAAACTAAAAAAAGGTTATGAAAAACCGAGTGAATTTAAACGTCGGAAGCAACGTGAAGCCTTAAGACGGGAACGAATTGCAGCTTCAAGGAATAAATACCGAAGATAAGCGAAACGCTTTCATTTCTTTTATGCCCGGCAGGGATAACTTCTTGCCGGGTTTTTTATGGCTATGACTCCATTATGACCCAAATTGATTTATACCATTCAACCTTAAAATCCATGTACAGCCTGCGAAGATTCGGCATCAAGCTGGGTCTTTCCACCATCAGAAAAATTCTTACCAGCCTGGGAAATCCGCAACACAATTTTTCCTGCATTCACCTTGCAGGAACCAACGGAAAGGGATCGGTGGCTTCTTCCCTTGCCTCAATCCTGAATGCCTCCGGATATAAAACCGGCCTGTATACCTCCCCTCACCTGGTGCGCTTTAACGAAAGGATTACAGTTGATCGCCGTCCTATCACGGATGACAGGGTGGTTGAATCGTACCAAGCGGTCAAACAGGTACATCATGGAAATCGTGAACCCACCTTTTTCGAACTTACCACCGCCATGGCTTTTTATGAATTCAGTCGGCAAAAAGTGAACTGGGCGGTAATCGAAACCGGCATGGGAGGCAGGCTGGATGCCACCAACATTATAAATCCGGCTCTTTCCATCATCACCAATATATCTGTTGAACATCGGGAGTATCTGGGAAATACCATTGCCGAGATTGCATCAGAAAAGGGAGGTATTATTAAAAGTCGTATCCCTGTGGTTACCGGTATTAAGCAAAAAAGTGCTGTTTCCGTAGTTAAGAAAATTGCCCGGGAAAAACAGGCTGATTTTTTTCTTCTGGGTGATCATTTTAGAGTAAAGAGGAGCAAATCCGGAACCTTTACCTATTTCGGCATGGACCGTACCTGGCGAAATCTGCAAACCGGGCTGCTGGGAAATTACCAGGTGGATAACGCCGCACTTGCTGTGGCTGCATGTGAAGTGTTAAACCGGAAAAAAGCCAATATCTCTATTGAAAGTATCAGACAAGGTCTGACCAAAAACCACTGGCCCGGAAGACTTGAGGTGGTTTGCCAAGATCCCTTTATCCTTCTTGACGGCGCTCATAATTTAATTGCTGCGCGAAATCTGGCACGCTACCTGTCCAACAATCTTTCAAATCGTCCCATCACCCTTGTGGTCGGCATACTGGACGACAAGCCCTATCAGGCGATGCTTAAATCCCTTCTGCCGGTTTGTAAAAGCGCCATCATCACATCTCCTAAAATCAATCGGGCTCTGGCACCGGAAACGCTTTCGGCAGTTGCAAAACGATTTATTTCCCACATAACGATTATTCCCGATGTGGGTAAAGCAGTGAAGTATGCCATTAAAAATTCCCAGCCGGGTGATGCGGTCTGTATTGCAGGATCACTTTATGTGGTCGGTGAAGCCAAAGAGGCGCTGGAAAAAATTGCATACTGATAGTCATTGGGTTCTTTGGCAACTGAATCACCCATGCATTCTATGATTAACAGTCCAATATCACATTCACCCTTGACTTCTTGGTGTGAATCTTCTATTTTTACTTTCACATTTCCCATTGTGCGCCCGTAGCTCAGGGGATAGAGCGTCAGCCTCCGGAGCTGAAAGCCGCTGGTTCAAATCCAGCCGGGCGTACCAAATAAAATACCAAGGGTTAGTCTAATTTGGCTAACCCTTTTTTTATTTCAATTTCTTATATTAAAGAAAATACATTTTTTTGTTGACATTATAATTATTGTATTTTACACAGATATTGAATTTGGTTCATTTATTAGGTTTGTTTCCATTTCTTATTTTCTTCAATGTAGATATCAAGAAGATATCCCTGGCAAAAGCGGCTTAAATATCCAGCACCGTTTCACGGAGCAAGGATAACCATTATTTTTTTAAGCTTAATTTTTAAATGAAAGGAGATTTTAGATATGAAATACAAAAATTTGCGTTACTGTTGTTTAGTGTTGGCGTTTGCTTTATGTATGGCTTTTGTTGGATGTAGCGGAGCCAGCGGAAATAAACTCACTGCCCTATCGGGCATCTGGAAAGGCGGAAATGATGGCACTATGATAGAAATCAATCTTGCCGGTGAGCAAAATTTCTTGAAAATAGGGGACAAAAAGGTTGAAGCGACGGTTAAAAGCGTTCAGAATGATTTAATTTCTCTTGATGTAAAAACGGATAATGGCCAGATGGAAAAATGGACGCTGATGAAGGTTTGGGCGGATAACGGCTCTTCATTCGATCTTGCATTTAACCAAAACGGTACAAGGGACAAATTGACCCTGATAAAAAAACTGTAATAGAACACCAACAGACCTATAGCGCTTTGGGTTCGTTCATTTGCAAATAGACTATATCTCAGGATATGGGTTTCCCGGCCGGAACTGAAGACCACTGGTGGTAACTCATTCAGGCGTATCATAACACTAGGGTTTACAAGAAATTGTAAGCCCTTTTTTTAATGACTTAAAATAAATATTTCCCCTACTACTTCCCTTTTATTTTTTTCCTCAAAATATTATTTTTTGGGGTGCAGATTACCATCCCCCACCACCACCTCCGCCACCGCCGCCGCCGGATGAACCACCGCCACCGCTTCCTGAGCTTGATCCGGGAGGTGAAGAGGAAGAAGAGATGGTAGAGGAAAATGCTGATCCGAGGCTTGAGGCGAGCCCGGTAGCACCGTGGGTGTGCCATGGTCTGCCGGAATACCATGCCGGTGAGTATCCACGCTCAGTTTGCGCCTGGACCAGTACCTCGGCAAATTGTTCACTCCAGGCGTTTTCCACATCAAGGGCCAACGCAAAGGGAAGAAATTTTTCAAACAGCTCAGGAGTTTTTTCCGGTGGATTTCGCATATTAAGACTTTCTTTCTCCGCAACCGACAGGTACAGTTTAAACCCTTCAATCTGATCCATGATTTTTCGCCCATAAAGCGTGGGGGCTTTGATCAAATGGTAAAAAATAAAATTAAAAAAGATGACTACCAGCAATGCCATAACGGCAAATGGTGAGGTCATGGTGGAAAAAGCCCACATACCAAAACATTCGGCCCCCAGAAAGGGAAGTGCAAATAGGCTGATACCGATGGCCCCAGACTTTTTAAAGATACCTGTCGAACTGCCGGATGTAAGAGCCCTTTGCCATGCTTTGATTGCAGCCACTACCAGGGCGAAGCATGCGGCAGTCCATATGCTCAGCCAGATCAGCATAAAAACTGCACCGCTTATTTCGCCAGCGGTAAACACCATAGCCACCAGTGTCAACAGGGAGATAACAGCTCCTGGAATAAGCCATTTGGAATTGCGCTGGAAATGAATTTTTTCAAAGTCGAGTTTTAGACTGTTTTTGATAGCAACAATGGCCTGTTTTATTTTGCTGTGATTGCTTTTATCCAGGGCAATAGAATTAGAGCCCTTGAACAATTTTTTGGCAAGTCGCTTTTCACCTGCCGAAAGAACGCTTCCAGCTAAATCCGTTCGGGAAAGGCTGTAATCGCCCTCATCCTCGTCTATGGTCAGGTAACCTTTCACCGCCATGTTGACAATGGCGGCCGCAAAGGCTTTATGGTCGAAATTCATCCGGCTGACAAATCGAACCGCAGCAGGGGTGAAACCTTTTGGAGGGCCAAACCGGGGTATGATTGCTCCTGATGCAGGATCGCGCCCTACCCTAATCCATGCAATTAAAAAATAGATAAGTAGTGCAGTCACCCCAATCAAAGCGGCCTTTGAACCGGGATGATCACTCAACACATACCCCATCTCATCAGATAAGGTCGGTTCAGCTATGTACCCTTTGGGCCAGGATACAGCGATGGTCAATCCTTCCCTTGGTCTGAGCAATCGGTCGGTGACAAAACGAATATTTCCCGATTCGTCCTTGTCCGCAATAAAGTTGCGGCCACGCGCTCCCTGGGGGCCGGTATAACCTGCGTAATCCATCACTTCGGCATCAAATGGCAATTCAACCACCGCCTCAGCCCTTTCAATGGGAAACGACCATCCATTGCCGGTGACATTCCAATAAAGTTCATCAAACTCTTTAAAAAAACCAAGCTGCCGGTTGGTAGAATAGGTGAGAGTATAGGTATATTTGCCCGGTTGAAGCATCCGGTTTTTTCGGCCGATATACACCCGGATGCCGTTAGATATGGTCTTGAGATGATAGCCTTCCGATTGACCGTCACGAAGCACTTGCAATACGTTGAATCCGACACGGATGGTATTCCCCCTCCTGTCTTTATAACGTGTGGGAAAATCTCGATATATTCCCCGTTTGATGCTATTTCCGGAAGCATAAACCGTAATGTTTTCAGTGACGGTCATACTGCCGTCCAAGCTGAGTTGAATATGACTGGTGAAATTTATTATACGTTCAGTTTCGTAGGCAACGGCAATTTGGGAAAAACATATAGAAATGATACTGAAAATAAAGATGGCGGAAAAGTATAAATTAAGCTTTTTCATAGGTCCCCCTAAGCTTTAAAGAGACATGGGTGTTTAACAGTATGTTGAATCTGTTTCTGAGGTAAAAATCTAAAACCGTCGGATAAGAATCATTAAAACTTAACATCCGGCACTTCTCTATCGCCTGGTTCATCAATTTCAAAGAAATCAGCTTTTGCAAAGCCGAACTGTCCGGCCACGAGGTTGCTGGGAAAAGCTTCGATCATAATGTTAAGATTTCTAACCGTGCCGTTAAAGTAACGTCGGGCCATCTGAATATCGTTTTCGATCTGTGAAAGCTCGTTTTGCAGGTCCAGAAAGTTCTGATTGGCTTTCAGATCAGGGTAAGATTCGGCCACGGCAATCAGGTTGCCCAGTGACCGGGTTAACGATGTCTCCACCCGGCTTTTCTCGGCTACGGCCTGTGTATTGTTGCTCTGGGATCGAAGTTGAGTGATTTCGGACAACAGCTTTGTCTCGTGTCCCATATATCCTTTGACTGCTTCGATTAAATTCGGAATAAGGTTTGAGCGTCGCTTCAGCTGGACTTCAATCCCGCTCCAGCCCTCTTCCACCATATTTTTATTTCGCACCAGCCTGTTGTAGATACCAATCATCCATATAAGGATCCCCACCACAATGACTGCCGGAATGATCCAGATTATCATTTTACCTCCTTATTTATAATACTCCTTATACCATGCGATAAAACGCTTTATTCCTTCTTCAAGGGGGGTCGCAGGTTTAAACCCCACATCATTAATCAGATCGTCTATGTCTGCATAGGTTGCCGGAACGTCGCCCGGCTGGAGATCCAGAAATTCCTTTTGGGCCTCCTGGCCAAGCACTTTTTCAATTGTTTGTATGAATTCCATCAGCTTAACCGGATGGTTATTGCCGATATTATAAATCTTATAATTTGCATACGATGTTCCCGGATCAGGATTATCCCCGCTCCAGGCTGGATCAGGCTGTGGAAGCCTTCCCATGATTCTCACCACCCCTTCTACGATATCATCGATATAGGTAAAATCCCTCTCCATCCTGCCGTGGTTGAATACTTTAATCGGCTTTCCCTCTGTGATCGCCCGGGTAAATAGGAAAAGCGCCATATCCGGGCGCCCCCACGGTCCATAAACGGTAAAAAACCTCAGACCGGTACAGTGAAGACCGTATAAATGGCTGTATGTATGAGCCATAAGCTCATTTGCCTTTTTGGTGGCGGCATACAGTGAAACAGGATGGTCAATATTATGATGAACGGAAAACGGCATTCTGGTGTTCGCCCCGTAAACGGAACTGGACGAAGCAAACACCAGATGCTTCACGTCGTTGTGCCTGCAGTACTCAAGTACATTTACAAATCCGACCAGATTGGCATCCACATATGCCTGGGGATTTTCCAGTGAATACCTGACCCCGGCCTGTGCAGCCAGGTTTATCACCACATCAAAGGACCTGCTTTTCAAATTTTTTTCAAAAGCTTCCCCGTCACACAGATCCATTTTGAAAAAGGTAAAGTTTCTCTGCCCTTTCAGCATTTCAAGGCGGGCCTCTTTAAGCCTGACATCATAATAGGTATTTAGGTTATCAATACCGGTCACATGACACCCCTGTTTTAAAAGGCGCTGTGCCAGGTGAAAGCCGATAAACCCGGCACCCCCGGTAACCATCACTTTTTTAAAATTAAAATCCATAATTTCTCCTTTTACCCGGCGATATTCAACCACGCGGTGAATGTAATTGCAGACATCAAGGTACTGGTGGATATGGCTGCCACGGCAAAATCCGTATCCCCGTTCATTTCTTTTGCCATGACATAGCTCACGGTGGCAGTGGGTGATGCAAGCAAAATAATCCCCGGCAGATAATCTGCAGGTGAAAGGTCTGCCAGCTTAAAAAAAAGAAAACCAAGGCCGGGAAGCAAAACCAGTTTTATGATGCCGGAAGACAGAACCGTCAGCATATTCAGTCGCATCAGTTTAAAAGATAAAGACGCCCCTATGATCAGCAATGCCATGGGAAGCGCAAGTCCGCTTAAAATATCCAGACTTCGATCGATGACAAGGGGCATGTGAATATGACTGATGGAAAAAAACATTCCGCCAATAACCGAAAGTATAATCGGGTTTCGCATGATTCGTAAAGCAATATGCCACTTTTCTTCTTTCATCGATAGATGGTTGGAATACAGGGCAAGCACGGTCACCGCGAGGAGATTTTGCAAAATCATCATAAACCCGGCAATAATGCTTGCTCTGGTAAGCCCTTCTGCGCCAAGATAGTAGTATGCCACCGCAAAACCGATATATCCCAGATTTCCATGAAAGGAATCCTGAACAAATGCACTCAGTTGCTCCTGTCTGATGCGTGTGATCAAACCTGCACCCCAGGCAAACCCAAAGATAACCAAAATAGACAAAAGGGCAAAAACCATGACCTGGATATTGAACTGACTGGTAAAGGATGACCTGGATATGGAGCGAAAAATCATTGCAGGAATAGCAATATAATAAACCAGCCGGTTGGCGGGAGCTAAAAATTCCCCTGGAATAAATCCTCTGACGTTGGCAACCCATCCAAGAATAATGATGGTAAATATCGGAATGATGGTAATTACGATATCCATAAACGACCCACTGTTGAGTTTCCCTGCTGTTTTTCCTTGCCGCGGCTTAACCGACACCCAAGACAGCTGCCTTTCCCTTTTGAGATAATATCCTGTATTTTATAATATACATCGGTTTAAAAAATCGGACATATATATCATCATAACGACTTTCATTACAACCCAAACTTGGGGAAACAAAATCGCCTTTGATAAACGCTTCTATCCTTTTCAACACCGTTCAATTTTGTTTTTGTATCCATCTGGCAAACTTTTTGCATAAGATAAACCTACTTACATACGGCAAAACAAAAGTATCTTTTCTTTGCGACCTCTGCGATTCTGTGGTGAACATAAACGAGGAACTGCAGTTGATTTTTCAGTCCGTGAAATGTCTAAAATGAAAGAAAGTGCGACCAAATATTAAATGGTTGAAGGAGCTGTATTTTTCTGATAAAATAAGTAAGTTTTTTCCAAATGTTATCATGCTGTTTTTAATGTATGCGTTATCCACATTAAATCTGTAAGACTGAAATGGGGGTATCCATGACATTCGCCAAATCTTTTTTAGGTATTACGGTAAATCCGGCCCTTTCGGTTTTGATTTGGCTCATTCTGGTGCTGGCAGCGTTATATTTTGCCAGAAAACCGTTTCACCGAGCCATTAAAGCATTTTGCAGAGTCATTAACAATGCCCTGCGGTTGACCGCCTCGTCTGTTCTTCTGGCAGAGAAAAGACTGGTCCAGCGAAACCGCGAAGTGCTGGTCACCGAAGGCCTTGAGAATGCTGAACGTCTGGTCGAACGTGAGTTTGACCGTATCAACACGGCTGTGACCAGAGATCTGCAGGGTTACCCCGCCCTTCACCGTCAAATGTCGGAGGTGATTACCTCCCTGGAGGAACATTTTAACAAAACTGCCGATGTACCGCCATCTTTACCGAACTGGACAAATGTTATTGATGCAATCGCCAACATCAAACATTCCGGTGATCCTGTCGTGGCCAACATGCTGGCTGAAATTAACCGTAGTTTGACCGAACAACACAAGTCAGCCATAGAAGCTTACAGGGCTTCAACTTCTGCTCACCACTCCCTGTTGAACAGCATGAAGTCGATGTGGCGCAAACTCCACAAAACCATCTCCGATGTCGGCCAGTCGGTCACTGATTTAAACAAACGGGCCAAGCAAATCGACAGTTATATGGATCATTACGAACAGATACGAAAAGAAACCAACAAGGCGGTTCGAAAATTGGCATCATCCTCCATGACCCAGTTCTTCATTTCCGGCATTGTTCTTCTCATCGCTTTGGGTGGTATCATCATCAATTTCAATCTCATTGCACTGCCCATGGCGGAAATGGTAGGCGGGGGAAGCTATATCGGTCCTTATAAGACTTCCGATGTGGCAGGGATGGTCATTGTCCTGTTAGAACTTGGCATGGGTCTTTTTCTCCTGGAATCATTGCGCATCACACGCCTTTTTCCCATCATCGGCGGTTTGGATGACAAAATGCGCGTCCGCATGGTTTATCTCGCCTTAACCCTGCTCGCGATCCTTGCCGGAGTCGAATCCGCCCTTGCCTTCATGCGGGACCGCCTCATTGCCGACACGGAATCTCTGCAGCAAACCTTGACCGGTTTGAGTGAAACAACCATGCCGGCAAGCAAGATATCCAGCATCGGTCAGATGGTGCTGGGATTTGTCATTCCCTTTGCACTTGCTTTTGTGGCCATACCCCTTGAATCATTCATATCCTCATCACGAATTGTAATAGGGATCGTCGCTGCCGGGATACTCAGGGCCATCGCTTTCATTCTTCGACTCATCGGCCATACAGGAATTTACCTGGGGGAATTTATTACCCGCATGTATGACCTTGTTATTTTCCCCACCGTCTGGCTCGAAGAGGTTATTGCTGCAAAACGAAACCCGGCAAATAAAATATCCAAACAAGCCGTAAAAACAAAGCTTTTTAAAAAAGCAAAAAAGCCGGTGACTAAGCAAACGATTCAGAATGAGGAAAAGGAACAGCCGGTATGAAAAAAACTGTTCTTTGCAGTTTAACCTTTATCATAATGCTTGCCGGATGTACCGATACGAAAAAGCATTCAAAGGGTGTTTACCTGCTTCTTGACGCTTCCGGTACCCACGCTTCTGAGCTTGAAAAAGCCCAATCGATTCTAAATGACCTGCTGCTGAGCCTTAATCCGCTGGACACCCTGGCGGTGGCCCGCGTTGACACCGAAAACTTTGATGAAAAGGACGTTATTGCAAAAGTCACTTTTCATCAACGTCCATCCATTGTCAACAACCAGAAACGCGCATTTCATAAGAAGATCGGTAATTTTATCTCCCAAGTTAAAAATTCCCGCTATACCGACATTTCCGGTGGAATTTTTCAGGCCGTGGCACACTTAAACGAAGTCGATCCCGGTCATAAATTTATTCTAATTTTCTCGGACCTTAGGGAAGAATTAAAACAACACCGCCAAAGCGATGTTCCCTTTCAACTTGTCGGTTTTAAGGTCATCGCTTTGAATGTGACCACCCTGAGAGCAAATATTCGTGATCCAATAAAATACATGGAGCAAGTTGAACAGTGGGGCAAAAAAATCGAAAAATGCAACGGTCAATGGCATGTGGCCGATGACCTGGATCGGCTTGATCACCTTTTTATGAAATCATCAACCTTATCCGGTCAACATACCTGAGGTGATTTTGATCTATCGATGCTTTTCTCTGTCATATCCTTTAACATAAGATTCGGCCTGGCTGACGATGGCATGAACCAATGGGCCTATCGAAAACATGCCGTGGCCAGATTGTTTCAGCAATATCGCGCTGACTTTATTGGCGTGCAGGAGCTGAACGATTTCCAAATCGAATTCTTAAACACATTATTACCTGAATATCATTATATCGGGGTTCATCAACCTGCCCCGGACTTCTGGCAGAATAATGTGATCTTTTATCGCAATACCATTGAATGTTTGGACAAACAGCACTTCTTTTTAAGTGATACTCCTTTACAGCCCAGTCGTTCCTGGGGAAGCACATGGCCCCGTCAGTGTACCATCGGCCGATATAAGCTTGGTTCACGTGAACTGTTATGCATCAACACACACTTTGACTTTAAAGAGCCGGCCCAACACAAGAGTGCCAAATTGATCTGGCATGAAATTACCACCCATTTTTATCGAGGTCTCCCTGCGATTCTAATGGGAGACTTCAACGCAGAACCTGACAGCAAGACCTACCAGTGGCTCACCGGCCAGCCAAATGAAGCCTTGGACACAATCCCTGATTTCAAGGAAACATTTAAACATCCCTATCCTGGGACATGCCATCAATTCACTGGAAAACCGACCACCGGATTGATTGACTGGATACTGTACCGGGGAGATCTAAAGTTTAATAAATGTCTGGTTATCCAAGACTCCTTTGACGGTATGTTTCCTTCCGACCATTTTCCCATAATGGCCTATTTTACCGCTTGATTGGAACGTAAAAAGTCTCATCCATTGCATAGTGGCGATTATGCAAAGCTTTCTAAACCTCTTTAAACTGTTTCTTAAAAATATGTTCCGTTTTAAAAATTAGAAACGAACATACGTTTTTCCATTTTAGCTCGGTTTGACCGGGGAATTGCCTATGGGCCTGTTACCATACTTAATAAATAAGATCAGTTTGTGACACGCCCCCTATCTTCTCAGTTAAAGCCATACAGGCAGAGAGGATCACGCCGCCGTGGGATTCTGTCCCCTGGGGCTGGCTCAAAACTAATTGAAGCGAGATAGCTGCCGTACGTTTATTTCCAGATAGGATTGTTAAGTATGGTAACAGGCCCATAGGCAATTCCCCGGTCAAACCTTAGGTTTCATGCTTCGTTGTGCCCAGTCAGGCAGGAAAATTTATGAGAATTATCGCCTATCTGCCACCCCAGCAAAATAGTTTTGCTTCTTTATTTGTTGGTGTCTGAGCGAACAGCCAAAACCTTTTTAGAATATTTTGCTTGACTCATTTCATATGTAGCTGTAATGTAGCTTTAAGACCCAATCTAAACTATTGATATTTTTTTTTATAAATTATATAAAATCAAAGATATTCTATTGTGCCTAAAGAAACCAAAACAGAAAACAACAAAAACTCCGCTGTTAATGCCACAAACAATAAAGTAAAATTCGAGATTTACGGCGAGGAGATGATTGAAAAAAAGGTCAAGTCGAGCGGAAACAGCGGCAGGGTATACCTCCCACCCAACTGGGTGGGCCATAATGTCAAAATAATCAGAATTGATTAACTATATTTTATTTTCCAGAGGCACTGATCGGTGGAAGACGCCCTTATTAGAAAATTAAAGGCCGAAGATGCTCAAGATATCAGCTTAATTTATGCGGGCATCACCCAGGCACCTGTCAAAGATGATTTTATCAACATCATTGAGGAACAGGTGAATAGAAAAGAAGACGCCAGCTTTGTGGCAGAACTTGATGGCAGAGTGGTTGGATATATGATCAGCATCGTCATCTCAGGAGGCTTTGGCATCAAGAAAAGCACCTGGATATCCAATATGGGAGTTAATCCCAAATTTATGGGTCAGGGAATTGGTGAGAGTCTGGCCAAAAAAATATTTGAATTTTCCCGGGAAAAAGGGATTAAAGATGTTTACACTTCGGTTCGCTGGGATTCCCCTGATCTGTTGTCATTTTTCAAAACACTCGGTTTTGACCGAAGCAACTTTATAAATCTCAGGAAGGTTCTTGAGTAAAGGGATTGGAGACCCCATGAGCGAAAGTACCATTAAAGTCAGACTCATGAAGCCTGACGATTTTGACGCGGTAGTCAGGATTGATGAGAAAATACTCCAGTCTCCCCGGCCGGAGTACTATGAACAGAAGTTTGAAAAGCTTTTTAAATCCAAAGATTATTTACCCGTGTCTCTGGTGGCAGAAGAAAAGGACGGAACGGTGGTGGGATTTGTCATGGGAGAGCTCTATCTGGGAGAATATGGTATTTTTCAGGATGAAGCCACCCTGGATACCATCGGTGTTGATCCTGATTACCAGCATAAGACCATAGGTAAACAACTGATAAAGGAATTTATGGATCATCTGGGAAAAGTTGGCGTTCAAAAAATAAATACCCTGGTCGACTGGAACGATTCCAAACTAATCAATTTCTTTAGCGCAAACCAATTTAACCCCTCCAAAACCATTAACCTGGAACGAATCCTTTAATATCGATGAGGAATTGGTGAAGGGACTGTGAATTAAAAAACGATACGGTTTTGGCCACAAACCAATATCAGTTCAGATTTGCCAAAAGCACAGGCAAGTGTCATGTTAAGAGCCCGTCCCATTTCCACGGCAAGGGCGGTGGGTCTTGATTTACTGATCATCATCGGCAGATGCGCTCTGGCCGCTTTTTGCACCAGCTCATAGCTTATCCTTGAAGACAGCACCAGAACGCGGGCTTGAGACAACTTCCTGCTCATCAAGGCTTTCCCGATTGCCTTATCAAGAGCATTATGCCGCCCCACATCCTCAGCAAAAGAGATCATTTCCAGTTGGTTGTCAAATATTAATGCAGCATGTGAGCCCCTGGTTCTCGGATAGTAAGTCTGTTTTTCGGAAAGCTGGTTAACGCAATCAAAAATTCGGTTAATTTCAACCTCAAAACCGTTTTCTGCCGGAGTTAATATCTGATAAAGGTCTTTGATCAGCTCTTTACCGCAAATTCCACAACTGGTTTGGCTGACAAAACCCCTCCTGTCAAGAAGGTGTTGAATTTTTTCGCGCCTTTCAGGTTTGAGTCGAATATCAATCACATTCGGATCCAGATCTTTACAATATCCGATGGTGATGAAATCATCGACGGAATCCGCAATCCCTTCCCCAAGGCTGAACCCGGCCGCATGAAACAACTCTTCCCCAGGTGTCCTCATTACCACTGAATAAGGCTTCTCGTCGATACGAATCAAAAGGGGCTCCTCTCCGATCAATTCAAGCGAACTGTTCCGGCAGACCCCTTTTTTACATCCAACTGCCTGATAAGTTTCAGTAATTTTCCCGGCGCCCAATGGTTCCTGTTCCTTTTATACTGTTTGCCATAAATATGTTCCGTTTTAAATTAGGAAACTGTCTGAGTGTATTAGAAATCGTTAAGAAAGAACTTAAATGCAATATGGTTAATTGATTGTAGCCGTTGTCATACCGAAATTAATTATCATAAAGACAGTGGGTTCTTTCTTTAGGATTTCTTATATACGAGTTTTTCATCGTTTAAAACGGAATATATTTATGAGAAACAGTATAAAGTATACTGCCTCAAGTTTACACCCTCATGAGTTTATAAATTTCTGCCCATGCTTTAATCGGTATAAGAATTTCGTTTATTTCTTTTTACTTTTTCTGACTATCGTTCTTTCTTCTTCAGGAATAGGGAGCGGAACAGGTTCACCGGAAGACTTTTGCACCGCACCAAAGCGGGGGGGGCATGCGTCAAGGCAGGTTCCGCACTTTATACACTTGTCTTGGTCAATGACATGGATCAAGTTCTTTCCGCCTGTAATCGCCTCTACAGGACATCGCTTTGCACAAATCATACAGGCCTGGCACTTATCCGGATCAATATAGTAGGAGGGAACTTCACTGAACAACTCGTCTATCTCTTCACTGGTGAAACAGCCGTCGTACTCGTCTTCGTTTTCAATACGTAAATCCAGCTTCTCCCTTTTTGCCATTTTAATGTAGGGGATCAGCTTTCTAACTTCATCAAGTTTAGCTTTTAATTCATCCTGGGGTAATCCTTCTTTTTTTCCCAGAGGCCCTATCTCCCTCACCTTGTTGACAAACGCATCAGTCACTTCGGTCAGAAGGATTCCATCACCGGAAGACATGAATTTGATGTTTAACCTTTCCGGATTCAGCCCGATGTGTTCCATTAATTTTCTACATAGAAGCACCATGTTTAGTGCGTGGTAATTTCCATGAGTAAGATAGTTGCACTCGTTAAGCCGGCAACCACCAATGAACACCCCATCCATTCCATTTGCAAAGGCTCTGAGTACAAATTCCAGGTCGACTCTACCGGAACACATGACGCGAATAAACCTGCTTTCGGTTGTATATTGCAGTCTGGAAACTCCAGCCATGTCAGCAGCGCCGTACGCTCACCAATGGCAGACAAAACCCAATATTTTTGGTTTAAATTTAAGCCCTGTACTCATTCGTTATCACCTCTTTTATCAGTCATCCCGGCTCTATTTCTTGTTATAACTCTACACATCTCCAATCGCCGCATCCATGGGTGGGTTTATTTGTTCCTCCGGAAGTGCCGCATCAATTTGGCTCAACAGTTCCTCATCGGTAAAATGTTTTAGAAAAATTGCCCCTGTGGGGCACTTTGCGTTACAAAGGCCATCTCCTTTGCAGATTACCGGATTAACCACCGCTTTTTTGCCCTGTTTGGTCTTACGAAACTCTATGGCACCATAGGTACAGGCCGAAATGCATGACCCACACCCCATGCACTTTTTCTCATCCACTTCGCAAACAGAACCGGAAACGGTGACTATATCATGTGACAGAAGGGTTAAGGCCCGGCCTGCAGCACCGTACGCCTGGTTAATCGCTTCCGGTATATGCTTAGGATAGTGAGCGATTCCACAAAGATAAACGCCTTCGGTGGCAAACTCAACCGGTCTTAATTTGACATGGGCTTCTTTGAAAAAATGATCCTCTCCCAAAGAGACTTTGAATAATTGAGATATTTCTCTGTTTGTTTGAGGGGGGATCACAGCAGCGGCCAAAGCAAGATAGTCGGCATCTATGGCAAGTTTTTTGCCTAAAATAAGATTGGCGGTGGTGACCCTTAAAACAGCCCGCCCTCCCTCTTCCACGGCTTCTATCTGAGGTTTATCATCCGGCTCATATCGAATGAACTTGACGTCTTGATTCGACGCTTCCCGGTAATAATCCTCCATTAATCCATAGGTTCTCATATCGCGATAGATAATGGTGATATCCATCTGGGGGTTTAACTGTTTTAGTTTCAAGGCATTCTTAACCGCATGGCTGCAACATACCCTGCTACAGTAATTTCTGTCTTCATTTCTGCAGCCCACGCATTGAATCATCACCAGACTCTTGGCGTTAATCAGCTTTTCTTCTCCTTTGTTGATTTGCTCTCCCAGTTCTAACTGGGTCAATACCCTTTCATCTTTTCCATAAAGGTATTCGGTGGGTTTATACTCATCAGCACCAATGGCGATAACGGCGACCCCGTGTTTTATCTCAGACACCCCTCTTTCAGATTTCACCTGGGTGACAAAGTTCCCCACATAGCCGGTCGCCTCTGTAATACTGGCATCAGTATATACATGTACCAAGGGGTGCTGGTAAACCTTACCTATCACATCATGTAAATAGGCCTGAACATCCATCCCGTCCAGCGTATTATATATTCTTCTTGCTATTCCACCCAGTTCGGCATTCTTTTCCACCAGGTGAACCTCATGCCCCTGTTTGGCAATGGAAAGCGCACAAGTCATCCCGGCGATACCTCCACCAACCACTAACGCTGACTTGTTGACCGGCAGGTCAATTTCCCGCAATGGCTCCAGGTGGCGAACCCGTGCCACCGACATCCGGATGATATCCTTTGCCTTTTCGGTGGCGGCTTCCTTTTCTTTGGAATGGACCCAGGAACAGTGTTCTCTAATATTCGCCATGTCGTAATAATATTGATTCAGCCCCGCCTCCCGCAGAGTATCCCGGAATAACGGTTCAAGGGTCCGGGGAGAGCAGGCAGCCACCACCACTCGATTAAGCCCTTTCTCCTCGATCATGTCTGTGATTTCTTTGGCAGAATTGGTCGCACAGGAAAACAGCTGCTCCTGAGAGTAAACCACATCGGGTAAGGTTAAGGCATACTCAACTGTGTTAGGAACATCGACCACTCTTCCGATATTGGCCCCGCAGTGACATACAAAGACCCCTATCCTTGGCTCCTCTTGTGAGACATCCCTTTCAGGTGGATATATCCTTTCTCTGTTCAGCTTTCCTCGGCGGTAGTCAAGGAACTCACCACATTGGGAGCCGGCTGCGCTGGCGGTAAAAACCGACTCGGGAATATCGGTGGGACCTTGGAAAGCACCACTTACAAATATCCCGGGCCTGGTGGTCTCCATGGGATTGGAAGAAATTGCTTTACAGAATCCGTGTGAATTGAGCTCAATGCCGAACTTCTTGGCCAACTGGTTAAACTCATGGGGGGGGGTCAATCCAACGGAAAGTACCACCATATCGAATTCTTCCTCTTTTACCCCGTCCTCGGGTGTAGAGTACCGTATGGTGACATTGTTGGTTTCCGCTTTCTCCTTTCCAATGGAGACGTAACTTCTGATAAATCGAACACCGGGAAGTTTCTCTGCCCGTTGGTAGAAAAGCTCAAAATCCTTCCCATAGGAGCGGATATCATTATGAAATACGGTGCATTCGGCCTCAGGGTAATGATCTTTGGTCAAAATCACCTGTTTCTGGGTATAGGTGCAACATACGGCTGAACAATAGCTGTGACCGCCTTCGATAATCTGTCTGGAACCGACACATTGAATCCAGGCTATCTTTTGGGGATGCTGCCTGTCGGAAGTACGCAACACCTCACCTTCGTATGGCCCGGTGGCGCACAATACCCGTTCATAATCCATACTGGTCAACACATTCTGCATCTTTCCATAGCCATATTCATTTCTCACCTTAGGATCAAACGGTTCAAGTCCGGGAGACAAAACGATCGCCCCAACTTTGACTTCCACTTTCTCCGGTGTTTGATTCAAATCTATGGCTTCATTCTGACAAACGGCTTCGCAGATATGGCATTTCTTCTCTTTAAGGTAAAGACAGCTTTCATCGATATAAGTAATCAGCGGAATTGCTTGAGAAAAGTATATATGAACGGCTTTATTCTGCGATATATCCTGATTATATGGATCCGGGTATTGGACCGGGCAGTATTCTACACAGGTACCACAACCGGTGCATTTATCCTCTAAAATGTATCTGGGCTTTTTAATCAGGGTGACTGTAAAGTTCGCCAATTCCCCTTCTACACTGTCAACTTCAGTATAGGTCAGGACCTCTATGTTGGGATGCCGGCCGACCTCGACCAGTTTGGGCGAAAGTATTCACATGGAGCAGTCATTGGTGGGAAAGGTCTTGTCCAACTGGGCCATATGGCCACCAATGCTTGGGGCTTTGTCAACCAAATAAACCTTAAAACCGGCAGTGGCAAGATCAAGAGAGGCTTGAATGCCACTGATCCCTCCTCCAACCACCATTACGTCTCCGAAATTACTGTCAGCGTAACTGTTACAAAGCTGTTCAATTTGTTCTTTTTCCACTTCTCTATTTCCTTATCAGGTTTCTTCGGTTCCCATAATCGATTCCTGGATCATTTCCGTGATGTCTTTAATTTCTATCTTTTCGGTCACATCCAGGGTCAATCGGCTATCCTCAAAATTGGCGATGCAGTACGGGCAGCAGGTCACCAGTACTTCAGCCCCGACATCAATCGCCTGTTCCACCCTCAGGTCGGAAAATCTTTCACCTCTCGGGGTTTCCATCCAAATCCTGCCCCCTCCCCCTCCGCAGCAAAGGCTGTCTTCCAGTGAATCAGGCATCTCAATCAGCTCTAAGCCTGGTATTCTGTTTAGGGTCTCGCGGGGTTCGTCATATATACCATTGTGTCGACCCAGGTAACACGGGTCATGATAAGTCACCGCCTTACCACACTCCTGATTAAGCTCAAGCCTTCCTTCACTCACCAGTTCTGATAAAAATTGGCTGATATGAACCACTTCAAAATTCACTTTAAATTCGGCATACTCGTTTTTAAAGGTATGGTAGCAATGAGGGGAAGAAACCAGGATTTTTGTTACCCCGTTTTCAACAAACGTTTTGATGTTTTCCCTGGCCAAGGTTTTGAACAATTCTTCATTACCCGTCTTGCGGATGCTTTCCCCACAGCAATTCTCCTTGGACCCCAGTATACCGAAATCTACCCCCGCCCTTTTAAGTATATTGGCTGTGGCCACAGCCACCTTTTTTATTCTTGGGTCATAGCTGGGGTAGCAGCCGGGGAAGTATAAAATTTCCATCTCTTCGGTAAACGTTTTTACCCCCAGTCCTTCTGTCCAATCGGCTCTCTTTTTTCGCTCTTCATTTAACGGGTTGCCTTCGCCGGTGAGGCTTGCACTCACAGCGCGAATGGGACGAACGGGATCGGGGAAAACCCCAAATTCCGTGGCAATTCTGCGTGCGGATACCCCAATTGCGATTTGATCCACGCCCCTGGGACACCGCTGGGGACATCTTCCACAACTCGTACAGCGCCATATCTCTTCATTTTCTATCTCTGTCAAACCGAACATCGCCTGTCGGACGATCTTGCGCATACTAAAGTCTCTCACCCGGTTCCACGGACAAACAGAATCGCACAATCCGCATTCATAGCAAAATTTGAAGGCTTCTCCACCGGTCTCTTTGATAAGATCGATGACTTCTTCTAAAGGTTCTACAGTCTCCACAGTCTTTTTTATCCCCTTCTTTGGCCTAAATGGTTGAGCCCTTTTTTGACATTCGGGCAACGGTATCCATTATGGTCTGTATTCCATATTTGTCTGCCAATGATTCCAAGCCAATCTCCAGTTCCTCTTGCTCCTCCTCTTCTTCCACTTCCTCTTCCCTTTCCTCGTAAATCAGGGCATCATTTAAACACCATTTCACACACAGGGGCTCATCTTCATCCTCACACATATCGCATTTTAGCGGAAGCCCCGAATCGGGCTCCTTGAACTCGTCTCTGGACGGACATGACGCCCTGCAAAAGGCACATTCTTCGTATTCCTTTCCGTCGATCACATATTTATCTCTGCCCGCACATTCGGCCGGCGTATACTCTCCCGCGTATACCGGAACATATATGTCCTGCAGCGGATATCGAATCACCCGAATACGAGACCTCGCCGGATTATTGCTGCTATATTTGGGTGTAGCGTGATAGGCGGAGCAGATGACCTCACATGCCCGACAGCCATTGCACTTATCCACATCAACTTTTATTGTTTTAATCAGTTTCTTTGTTTTATCACCCTTCAAAGTTCATGCCCTCCACTCTATTTTTTCTTTTTTGCTGCTGAAGCCTTTTTAGCAGAAACATTTTCATCATCCGTCAAGATCCCTCGCTGAAGGAAGTCTTCGCTCACGTAATTCAAACCCAGTTCATTTAAAGACTCCGTGGTGGGAATACCTTCCTCATTCCACCCCTTGAATTGATAGTAGGTATCCAGAAGTTCCTTTTCAAGTTCGGGAAATCTTTTCTTCCAATGGTCCTCAGGGGGTTTCTCATCTTTTCTGCTCATGCCCCTTCTGATATTATTGGCTCTGACCAATGTCCGATACCTTTTGGCGGCCTGGGACAGTTTGTCTTCATCCATATCGATCCCGGCCCCTGATGAGATAAATTTCGGGTAATTGTGTATATGATAGGGAGGTTTAAGCGGAAATGAGGACAAACCGGCGCACATCCCGAGGGCATCATCAATGTAATGCATTTTCTCTTGCCAGTCGACAATATCACAGGACATTTGAACCGTTGGATAATAAGGATTTGAGTTTTCGCCGCGTGGTTCCCAGTCCAGAAAGTACTGCTTGAACTTTTCATCAGGAACCTGAAACCAGTCCTTGACAAACGCTTCTCGATGTTCTCTCTTAGGATAAGGCGCCTGGGGAAACTGTCCTTCAATCTGGGTAATGTTTATCTTTTCGCCGGTACAGTACATTAAAAAATAAACCGGATTCAGCATGGACAGTTTGAGAGGAAGCTGTTCATGCTTCTTAATATTATTGTGGGCATATTCTTCCGCGCCGTTGCCGATCTCTTTTGCCGCCCAATAGGTACCATTGGCCAACACATCTCCTATTCCTTCCCGCCGGACAATTTTATCGAGTAAATAGTAGAATTTTCCCTCATTATCATCTGGCATTTTAGGAAAATCTTTATCCGTCAAAATGCCGTTTTCTAAAAGTTCAAGGGCAAAGGCCATCACTTGCGGGGCAGAGAACCCGTCCACCCCGTACTCCGTAGCGCTTTGAGCGATACCCAAACCAAATTCCAGATTTGACATGGCCGCCATGGTATAGGTCAGCTTGGAGAAACATTTCATCATGTAGGTTGGCCGTCCCGGGGGCGAAATGGTTGCCCCGCAGGTCATGGGACAGTTATAGCAACTGATGAGTCGGGTCCGCATACTGTCCATGGTTTCCATCCATTCTTTTTCGACCTCCTCGTTCCAAAAATCTCTCCTGCGCACGCGGGAGTTTCCCCACATGAAATTTTCGGTGTGCCACTTCTCATCATGGACTTTCATCTCCTGTGGCGATCCAAGGCCGGCTAAAATAGGCATGACCCCAGGGATCGGATTATCATTACGGAATTTAATATATTCCAGCACTTCGTTGCAAAGCGCCATGTATTCCTCCGGTTGGGCGACATGAATATCTTTTGTTCCACGAACAACCACCGCCTTTACCCCTTTGTCTCCCATAACAGCGCCTATTCCCAACCGGCTGGCACTGGAGCGTCCCTGTTCTATGGAAGCAAAATAAACCCTGTTTTCACCTGCCAGTCCGATGGCAGCTACCTGGGCTTTCGGCTCATTCAATTCCTGTCGAATGAGTTCTGCGGTTTCAACAGCGCCTTTTCCTTTCAAATGAGCGGCATCACGTATTTCCACTTTGTCATTGTTTATCCACAAATAAACCAGATCGGGGGATTTGCCGCGAAGGATGACTTTGTCATAACCGGCATACTTCAGTTCGGGTGCCCAAAACCCTCCCATCATGGAAAACGCCATTAATCTGGTCTGAGGAGAAATGGTAGAAACAATGGTACGGTTACATCCTGTGGCTGGTGTGCCACATAAAAGGCCGGCGGCAAATATGAGTAAATTTTCAGGAGAAAAGGGTTCCACTTCAGGAGGAACCCTGTCCCATAATATTTTGGCGTTCGTACCCAGACCCCCCAGATAAAGCTCGGTGTCTTTTGGGTCCGTGGCGACTCTCTCAATGTTTCCCCGGCTCAGATCCACTTCCAAGTTAAACCCTGTCTCTGCATACCTCATTTTTTTCCCCTTATGAATTATCTGAATCCGTAGCAACTATGATGGGCCCTGGTTTTGTGCGGAATGACTTCTTTCTGTAAAAGAGAATCATCTCTAAATGCCCATCAAATAACTTGCCACAATTTTATCTAGACGAACATGCTAACTAAATGCAGTTTTTACAAATGCCTACCAATCTTTCCTGTTTTTTTTATTCTGATATTTAATTACAATGTAGCTAAATTGTAACTACACTGATGCGTATTGGCTGTCAAGCAAAAAAAATCGTTTTTTAAGCGCCTGAAAGTGGTGGCACAGTCCAACTGAAGATAGTAATTCTCATAAATTTTCATGCCAGACCGGGCACAACGAAGCAGCAAACCTAAGGTTTGACCGGGGAATCGCCTATGGGCCTGTTACCATACTTGACAATCCTATCTGGAAATGAACGTACGGCAGCTATCTCGCTTCAATTAGTTTTGAGCCGGCCACAGGAGGACAGAATTCCACGCTGGCATTGACCGTGTCTGCCTGTATGGGTTTAACTGAGAAGATAGGGGGCGTGTAACACACTGTTCTTATTAGTTAAGTGTTGTAACCAGCCGCAGAAGGTTTAAGAAAAAACGTTTAGGATAAGTTTGAAAGAAACCGGGGGCTGTCCTCAATGATGAAACCCCCGGTTTTTCGTTTATGCGGCAGCTTGGAGGTCAGACGCCTTTTTTTGTGCAGCTGAAAGCTTTTTTGCAGCCTCTTTCTGTTTCAATACGGCAACATCGGAAGCATCGACGTACTCTATGGCGTTCACTTCGCAAAAACGAACGCACTGGGGGTCGCCGTCGCACAGATCGCACTTGGCTACTTTTCTATCAATATAGTTGAAGGTCATGGCTCCGAAAGGACAGACAGACACACAGGTGCGACATCCGATACAAATGTCATAATCAACTTCCACCCGGGCCAATTCGTCATTACGGAAAATTGCTTTTACCGGGCATGCATTCATACAAGGCGCGTCCTGACACTGCTGACATGACATGGGGATATACAGGCCCTCCTGTTCCCATTTCATCACCCTAATACGACTTCGAATGGGATTGGATATGCCGTCATGCTTTACCGCACAAACAAGTTCGCATAGCCTGCAACCGGTGCACTTTTCATAATTTATCATCAGAACTTTATTATTGGGTTCCATCGATTTTCTCCTTTAAAACCAAAAATCATAAATTTTAATATGTTCGCATACGAATCACAAAAGATGAGACGGCTCTTTGTTAATACCCAGTCTTTTTAGTGTCTTTGGTTTTGGAACGCCGTTTTTATCAAAACCCTTGTGTTCATATAGTTCATCAACCATTTTAATAAACTTGTCCTTGTCAATTTTTTCTCCGATTACATCCGGAGCCCCACGTCTGCATGGTTCATCAAAATAGCGATGATTTAGCATATCTCCCTTAGCCAGATCATTTCTAGTCAAACCTTCTCTAATATTGAACAACCTTTCAAGATTATTGCATCTTTCCGCTATTTCCCAAATTTCTGTAGGAGTCAGTTCCAGACCGGTATTGTAATAAATCACTTTAGACCAGTCCTCAAAATTTGGAAGCGTTGCCCCTAAAAAGGTTGTATGATATTTGCATATACCGAGACAATCTACAGCCATGTAACAGTTTTCCTGCCAGAAAACCTGCCATGGTTTGCCCTCGTAAGACGTATGCTCCGAACTCAGGGGGCCATCATAAGGAACCGGATTGCTATAAATTTTTCTTAACACTTTCTCCGGTAGATGATAAAGATCAATGGCAGGACGACTTCTCAAATGATCAGAACCTCTGGAGGCAGTGGCAACATTAAGTGCCAGAGCAGGAGTGGCCCTTTCATCAGAGTGGAGGTTGTTCATACCTTTAACCTGGATCAGATAGTCAAACGAATTCTTTCCGATTTTTTCAGCAGCAGGAATTCCGCCGTCCGCCAGTGTATCACCCAGCCATCCCTTTCTGAAACATATTCGGTGAACCATTTCAAGAAGCGCTTCGTCATTTCCAAATTTCAAATCCAGACCGTCGGTTTCTTTGGTGGTAATTATTCCCAGTTCATAGAGTTCCATGGCCCATGAAATAATGCTTCCAACTTCAAGGTTGTCCATGCCATACTGATCCACCAAATGATTCCCGGTTAAAACGGTTTCTGCACTCTTGCAATCCGGTTCTCCGCCAAAAGCGCCCTGTGAGGTGTATTCCGGCCCTTCATCATATTTCCCTGCATAGGGGCCTGAAGGGATTTTGTACTGGGCACGGCAATGTACCTGACAGCCGAAGCAACCGGTCATATGATACGGTCCCATGGTTTCCTCACAAATCTCATCAATGCGCTCAGGCTCGATATCATCCGCATTTAAGCATTGGTTATACTGAAAATTTCGCGTTCTTATTCCGCCCCATGAATTGGTTGCGCCCCAAATAAAGGGTGTCCCAAGGGTTCCCTGGGTCTGGTTGACTTTGGCGCTTGTAATCTGATCAATAAAGCGCTTGTTATATTCGAAGGCTTCGACCGGATGTGCGATCTTAATATCCATGGTCCCTCTGACGGCAACAGCCTTGAGGTTTTTTGAGCCCATTACGCAGCCCATGCCTGTTCTTCCAGCCGAATTTTTTATTCCGGTCATTACATTGGCAAATCTTACCAGGTTTTCACCCGCAGGACCGATGACGCAGCTTTTTACCTCCTGATCGCCGAGTTCATCTCTTATGGCCCATTGCGTTTCAGTGGTGGTTTTTCCCCACAGGTTGGCGGCATCAAGTATTTTTATTTCACCATTGTGAATAAAAAGGTACACCGGTTTCTTAGCCTTTCCCTTTATGACCAAGTGATGAAATCCCGCCCATGCCAGCTCGGGGGCAAAAAAACCACCCATGTTGGCACTGCCGAGGAGTCCGGTCAGTGGAGATTTGGCCATAATATGTGTTCTTGCCGTTGCAGAAGCACATGTGGCAGTTAAGATGCCTCCGCTTATCATGAGTGTGTTGTCAGGTCCGAGAGGATCGCAACCCTTTTTGGTATGATTCAAAAGCAGATATGCGTCCAGGCCTCTGCCGCCTAAAAATTTCTTTCGTATATCGAGCGGGATAGGCTTTGTTTCAATCTCTCCGGTGGAGAGATTGATATATGCTATCTTTCTGTTTAATGCCATATTACTTTCCCTCCTTTTTCGCAAATGCCTCTTCGGCGATTTTACGGTTTACGTCCCAGACAGGCCCGCGTATTCTTGGCAGGTTTGGATTCACCCAGAACAATCGGTATTCCATCCCGCATATGGGGCACTTGACATGTTCTGATCCCGGATCAGGGACAAGCCTTTCCATGCAACTCGGGTTATGGCATCTCACCTTTCCAAAAGACCGTGTTTTACGCAAGGTTTCAGCGGCCGACTTTTTATCTCTGTCAATGGCCATGGTATTCTCCTTTCCATCTTGGGCAATATTAATAAAGTTCATCATAATGAACTATTTTACTATTATCATACAGTAAAAATACGTTCTGTCAAGCAAAAAAATACTATTTTCATAACAATTTCCAATAATATAAGAATTTAGTATTGACATATTTATCGCCAAAGTTATAACATGATCGATAGATATTTGTTCAATATAATGAACATAGGTTTGCAAATTACCGTTTTTTAGGGTTTGACTTTTAGCTGGTAAGGATAACAAATGGCATTAAATCGCAAAATTGCCTATATCGACCTGAATCGAAAAAAAATTGACATAACCCCCATCCCTCTGCAATGGAGGCGACGATTTTTAGGGGGTAGAGGTATCGGCGCTTACCTGTTGCTTAAGCATGCGTCTCCCAAATGTGATGCCCTTGGCTCTGATAATGTAATCGTTATCAGTACCGGTTTACTGGGGGGCACATTGGCCACCCTTTCAGGCTGCACCTTTGTAATGGCCAAATCTCCGCTTAGCAATCTTTTATGCAACGTTCAACTGAAAGGATTGTTTGCCTCTGAAATACGCTGGGCGGGTTTTGATCACCTGGTTATCACGGGTTGTGCAAGAAGGCCGGTATATCTTTATATAAATAATGGTACGGTAGAAATCAGAGATGCCAAAAAGGTTTGGGGAAAAAATGTGTCTAAAGCACATGAGCAAATTCGGCAGGAACTAAAAAATGAAGACATCCGAATGATAGGCATCGGCCCTTCAGGCGAAAACCTGGTAAGGTTTGCCACCCTGACAACCGATGAGAACGCTATTTCGGGCCGTACAGGTATAGGAGCGGTATTTGGTTCAAAAAACATTAAAACCGTTGTCTGCCGGGGAACCATGGATTTGGAAATAAAGCGGCCCGATGATGTTCTGAAATTCAAAACAAAAAACGCTGGCCAGGCAGACGACATACAGAAAAAAAACGTAACCCAAACAGATCAATTGGAGCAGAAAATAGCTATAAGAGATATTACGCCATCCAAGCTTACTGATTGCGGCTTCAATTCGTTTGCAGAAAGTAAGTTTCTGACCAGAGAGCTCGGAATGGATCCTCTGGCGGTAAGTGGAATGCTCAACTGGGCGTTTACTTTATTTGAGAAAGGTAATCTCAAGGCAAATAAAGCAAACAGCTTAAAATTTAACCCGGAAAACCCTGATTCTGTTGGGGAAATGATTAAACATATCGCCTATCGCAAGGGGGTGGGGAATATCCTGGCAAAAGGATCATTTCGAGCTGCGGCAATAATCGGATATTCGTCCCTAAATTATTTTGCTCCGGTGAAATGGTTGATCAAACTATATTCAGAAGATCCGCTACCTGCAAACTTTGCAAGCTTGATGCCAACCGGCAAAGATACCGACATAGTTGAACCGGATGGCCTTGAGCCGCTGGAAGGAAATGCCGGTTCCATCACTCTGGATGAAATAAATGAAATGATATTAAACTGTTTGGGAATATTTGTTGAAAAAGGCCTGGTTTCCTTGTTCGATGGTGACCCGCTCAAACGACTGATCGAACAGATCCGTTTCAATACCGGTTTGAACTTTGATGCGAATGAACTGAAAAAGATTGCCTGCCGCTGTTATGCGCTAGAACGGTTATTCAATATTGGAGAAGAGGTCACCTGGCGAAACGATTTTCATCCGGATTGCAGTTTTGATGTGCCATCAGGATTAGAAATGACCGGCCCCATGTGGGACAGTATCGATCTGAAAGAGTTTAAACGCAAGGTTAGCAAATATTACCGGCAGCGAAGATGGAGTAAAAAAGATCTTTTAAAGGCAGGGGTATTTAAAAAACTTGAAATTGATGACCTATGGCCATCGTTAAGAAGATAAGGAGCCCACTCCATGACATCCAGGGTGCTTGTTGCAGATCTCAAAAAATGTACAGGGTGCAAACAGTGTGAACTTGCCTGTTCATTAAAACAGACCGGGGTAATTAATCCGGTCAAGTCCTGTATTCACATTATCGATTGGAATCATGAGGGCATTTTTTTGCCTGTATTCTGCCAGCAATGTGAAGATGCGCCTTGTATGGCTGTTTGTCCCAAAGATGCCATCTATCGTGATATAAAACTGGAACGGATGGTGATTAATTACGATCTTTGCGTGGCATGCAGGATGTGCGTTTTTACCTGTCCATTTGGCGCACTGGGGTTTGATCAGGAAAAAGCCAAGGTTTTAAAATGTGATCTTTGCGATGGAGACCCGCAATGTGTCAAGTTTTGCGATACCGATGCACTGTCTTACCTGGATTCATCTGTGTTTCAATACCAGACCACAAGCAAAACAGCACTTATGTTGAAGAGTGCGACCGACAGAAAATTCGGTCACACTTCACCGCCGGTTGGCCGATAAAAGAGTTAAAGCGGATTCATATCCAACAGCCATATATTTTTAGGAGAAATAGTAATGCTTTATTTCAAGGTAAACGAAAGATGCAACGGATGTTTGGCCTGTGTTCAAAACTGTCCGGCCAACGCCCTGGCTTTCAAAGACGAGGGGAACAGGCGGACCATCTTGCACAATATGGCACGATGCGCCCGTTGCGGCACCTGTTGGAGAGTATGCCCTCAAGACGCGATTGAGTTTCAGCATATGCTAAAGAATCAATGGGATGAGGTCGTCACGTTGGATCTAGTTCGCTGTAAGATATGCGACGAACTTCTTTATACTGTCGACCTTGAAAAGACTCTTTCTAAAAAAAACAATAAAAAAGCCGAGCCTCTGTGTTCCAGACACAAAGAAGCTCATTCACTAAAAACAGCGGCATGTTTTTTCCCCGGTAAAAAAAGACAGGAAGAGGTGAAAAATGATCGTCGGTGATTTAAAACCCTTAGATGAAATTGTTTCCTCCATTGCCGATTACCGTAAAGTGATGGTGCTGGGTTGCGGCAGTTGTGTGACTGTCTGCCTTTCCGGAGGTGACAGAGAAGTTAAAGCTCTTACCAGAGAACTCTCGCGAACCAGACATTATCAGGGAGATCCTCCCTGCTTTGAAGAAGGCACCATCCTAAGGCAGTGTGAACAAGACTTGGTTAAGGCGTATCAGGAAATCTCACCGGATGTTGAAGCTGTATTGTCGCTGGCCTGTGGTGCAGGTGTCCAGATCGTGGCGGATGTATTTGAGCCTTTACCGATTATTCCTGCATTGAATACAACATTTATCGGCGCTTCAACAACCCCCGGCATTTGGCAGGAAATGTGTCAAGGATGCGGCGACTGCATGCTTTCCTTTACCGGCGGGATATGTCCGGTGGCACGATGTTCAAAGGGTCTTTTTAATGGGCCATGCGGCGGTTCTCAGGGGGGGCGTTGCGAAGTTAATCCTGAAATTCCATGCGTCTGGGCTTTGATTTACTATCGATTAAAAAAACAAAATAAACTTCACTTATTGCATGAAGTTAGACAGCCGAAAGACTGGAGACCCGGAGGGGCCTCGGGCCCCAGAGAGCGGAAACGAACGGGAATTGCCGGAAGCCCTGGAATGTGAAATTCTGCAGGCTGGCAAATGCACGGTGGTATATGGCTTTTCCAGGATAAAACGAGCTGGGATTGCAAAATTTTCCAACCTGCCAGCTAAGTATAATAAAAAGTGAAACTTCATGAAAAAAATGGACGTAAATGAAATTGAATTACTCAGTGTGGGTATAGATATAGGAAGCTCGACCAGTCATCTGGTATTCTCCAAGCTGTTGCTGGAAAGAGATGAGCAATCTCCGACCCGTCGGTTTATCATTGTAAATAGAAACATAATTTATGAGGGAAAAATCATAGACACACCCCTATTGAACGACCATACCATTGATATAGCGAAATTAACCGATTTTTTTAAACAAGAGTATAAGCACGCGGGAATAGATCCCGCTGAAGTTCAAACCGGTGCGGTTATAATCACCGGCGAAACCGCCAAAAAACAAAATGCAGAGGAAATCGTAGAGACATTATCCAATGATGCGGGAAAATTTGTTGCGGCAACCGCAGGACCGAATTTCGAAAGCGTGATTGCCGCCATGGGTTCCGGCGCAAGAGATCGATCCCAAAAATACAACAAAACAATACTCTGCTGTGATATCGGTGGGGGAACCTCCAACATTGCCCTATCGGTAAATGGCAAAATCGCATCTACCGGTTGTGTCTCTGTCGGAGGGAGACTGATCGCCTTGGATTCTGATGATAAAATTTCGCGCATCACCGATCCTGCGGAAACACTTATGGAAAACCTTGGCCTGGATTATCAAATTGGAGATCGAATCCTGAAAAAGGATATTGATCAAATCGCTGAAACCTTTGCCCAAGTACTAATCGAGGTCATTACCGGACAGCCGATTTCTCCTTTAGCTGAAAAGTTGATCATCACAAATAATCTCGATTTTACCAACCGCATCGATGAATATATGTTTTCAGGGGGTGTCGCGGAACTCATATATGGCGGCAATGGTCATCACCACGACATGGGGCAAATTTTAGCCGAAAAAATTAATTTGCTGACGCCCAAATTAACCTCTCCGGTGATAGAACCGCTGAATAAGATTAGAGCCACTGTCATTGGCGCAGGCGCGCATTCGCTGTCAATTTCCGGCTCATCAGGATTTATGGATGATAAACTCAATTTTCCCATAATAAATATCCCTGTCATCAAGGTGAATATAGAGCATGCAAAATTAAGTGCTTCACATGTCATATCAGAGATAACGGCATCATTTCAGCGTGTTGATTTAGCAGAAGGAAAAGAAACGGTCGCATTGTACTTTAAAGATTCCATAAGGAATTCTTATCCTGAAGTGGAATTATTTGCCAAATCTATTGAAGCGGCTCTTCCCAATTCAATTGATAATGGAATACCCATTATCTTAATCTTTGAGAATGATATTGCGTGCAGCGTAGGGAACGTTATGCGCCGGGAAACCGGATTGAAAACCAATTTGCTGACCCTGGATGAATTGGACCTTAAAGAAGGAGATTGGATCGATATCGGTAAACCTCTGGTTGGCAATCAGGTATTTCCCGTTACGGTTAAA
This sequence comes from Thermodesulfobacteriota bacterium, assembly GCA_034189135.1. Classification (NCBI taxonomy): domain Bacteria; kingdom Pseudomonadati; phylum Thermodesulfobacteriota; species Thermodesulfobacteriota bacterium. The sequence continues at coordinate 44,460 of JAXHVO010000090.1, forward strand.
TCTCTCGTTTTTAATATGGTGGATAATGGCTGAAAAATATCAGGCCCCAATAGTAAAAAAGGCATTTCAAATATTAAGGCTGATCTCCGGCACTGACAGGGGGCTTAAGATTAGTGAGTTGTCAAGAAATTTGTCCATAAGCAAAAGTACCGTGCACGGAATTACCGCTGCATTGGAAGAATTGGGGGCCATTACCCGCGATCCGCTGACAAAGAGATTCACCCTGGGTTTTACTCTCTTCGAGTTGGGTCGGTCGGCCTATTCCAGGATAGATATAAAGGATCTGGCCCGACCCTTTATGCAAGATCTGATGGAAAAAACGCAGGAATCCGTCTTTCTCGGCGTCCGAAATGGGGAGCATGTCACCATCATTGATATAGTCGAATCGATGCAAGACCTTAAGATTACCTCTCCCATAGGTACCACAATTCCGCTTATGGCTGGGGCCACGGGAAAAATTTTTCTATCGTTGCTGGGGAAAAACCAAATCATCCAAATCATAGAATCAAAAGGTCTTCACCAATATACGGAAAACACAATTACAGATCCCGATTTATACCTCAACGAAATATTAAAGGTAAAAGAAAAAGGGTATGCCGTGGACAATGAAGAGTATATCTCTGGAGTCAGCGCGGTAGCCGCACCTGTTCAAGTAAAAGGACATTTGAAGTCGGCGGTCTGGGTGGTGGGGTTTAAGGCAAGTATTGATGAAGACAAATTGAACACCCTGGCAAAACAAACAAAAAATACGACCGAATTGATCAGCCAAAAAATCGAGCAGCAAACATCTAAATAACTCACGCTTCGAATCCCCTATCTACCAGCAGTGACTTTGATTGCCACCCTTTGGCGACATACTCCGCTGGATATTCATTTGCCGGCAAAAGCGAACATTTCATCTGCTTGCCACCCAATCCACCCGTGAATATTGACATATTTTAAAGTCTATGTTATTATTTAAAATATTTTGCCAGCTCCCTGTCGTTCATAGCCAATATTATCATTTACATGCAGGTGAATCCTAGGCAAACAGTAAGTTGCCGTTTCTGTTGAAAAATGTTTTTCCTGATTTGGCAATAGCCTGCTAAGATGACCCTAATTCCAAATAATTTATATCCTTGACACACCATTTATTTTTAAATATAGAAAGTCGCTTAACGGCCATAAATTTATTAAAAAACATACGATAGCGATTCTGCCATAATAAAAATGGCTAATTTGTATCTTATTTTTTCAATTACAAACAGTTTTTCATTTAATCCAAGCTGCTTTTCCAACTTTTTTTGAGGAGGAAGAAAAAAAATGTATAAAAAAAGTCAAGTGGGTCAAAACGCAAAAATAGATGCAAAAAATAATATTCCCGGTATTAATGATGAAAATCCTTCTCAATTTGAGCAGGAGTTGATGGCAATGGCCCGACACGAAGCGCGCCAAGTCACCACCAAGTATGGTCCCCAGTTGGAAAAACTCAATGGGAAACACAAACCTTTGCTTAAAGATTACCAGCGGATCTCCAAGGACTATGATGCCCACTCCACCAAGATTGAACGGAGTGAGCCCAGCGTGGAGCTATCCAGGGGGAAATATTACGTTTTGATGTTTCTGTTCGTTCTGGGAGAAATTCCTATGAATTCTCTTGCTTTTGCTGTGTTCGGCGAAAGCCAGATATTCACCTGGATTATGGCGGTGGGCGTAGCAGTGGCCATTCCCTGGATTGCCCACGCCGTGGGTATTCTATTAAAACGGGGCTCTACGCCATGGTGGAAGAGCGGAATCGGTGTTGGGGCGCTGTTTTTTCTTACCATAGCTGGTCTGCTTGCCATCGGTTACGTGCGGGTTCAATATTTAGGAGATCTTTCCGAAGCCGGGGCGGTGGGCAGTTTCGGTAGTAGTAAATTCATAGGTGCGGCATTTGTCGGACTGAACCTGGTGATTTTGGCTGCAGCCACATTATGCTCCTACTTTGCCCATGATAAAGACCCCATGTTGGAACATTTGCACCGTAGGACCAATCAAATCAATAAGTCCATGCGTACCATTGAAGCCAAACACAATGAAATTCTGACTGAGCAACAGCAAGAAATTAACCGGATTCATCAAGAAGCCCAGGAACTGATCTATCACTATCGAAAAATCAATCAGCGGGAACGTCCTGATCACACAAAACCAAAGTCTTTCGAAAAAGAACATGAGATAGACGTTGATTTTGAACAACAGGAAAACACCAAGGAACTGCTAAACGCAACTACCGCATTGCGTCGTTCCGAGGTACCAAATAAAAAATAAAACAATTTCATGAGATTTAAGGAGGTATACCCCAATGAGACAGTGGAGATATAAACTCTTTGTAATCATTTTTATCACTTCTTTCCTTTATTTGGGTTCAATGAACCGAAATGCAGATGCGGCTTCGCTATTCGGCAAAGATAAAAAGCCCCCACGGGTAATAGTTGTTTTGGTCGACATGTCGGGGAGCACCAACAAAGCGCGTCGCACAGTTTATCGAAATGCGTTTGACAAAATTTATAAAAACCTGCGCCAAGAGGATCGTATTGTGGTGGGAACCATTACGAGCCACTCGTATATTGACTTTAAACCGGCAGTGGATGCGGAATTCCCCAAGCAAACCATATGGGATAACCGCCTTCAATACGAACAAAAATTGGCCAAAACCAAGAAAAACGTCCGGCAATCTGTCGAACGACTCCTGTCTCGCAAGAAAGGGACTCCGTATACGGAAATATTAAACTCTTTGAATGTGGCCGATACACTCTTACATAAGGAAAAACGAAAAAAAATCCTGGTAATCCTCTCTGATATGCTCCAGGATTCAAAGCAGTACAAATTCGAACGCTACAAGATCACCAACAAATACATTGCCAATGTGATTCGAAACCAAAAAAGACAAAACCTCATCCCCAACCTTGCTGATGTTAAGGTATATGTGGCTGGAGCCAGCGCTTCCAATTCTAAAAAGTTTCGATCCATACAGAAATTTTGGGCACGTTACTTCACCGAAAGTAAGGCAGATTTTTCCACTCATCGCTATGGTCATTCCCTTCTCGAATTTGAAAAGGAATCATAGGCTTTCTTAGGGTTATTGGGGCATGAGATGAAACGCCAATAACAAGAATCGAATTTAAAAAGGCAAAAATAAAGGCTGTTGAAAAGTGACTTTTTCAATGGCCTTTTCTGTTTTGGTGGGGCATAAGGGAGGTTCTTGATACATTGATTGCTTAATTTGCAGGAGTTCTGATAAACGCAATAAAGTCTTAAAGCACTGGATGGGTGTAATCCATCGAATTTAATGGTGCGCCCGGCAAGATTCGAACTTGCGGCCTACGGATTCGTAGTCCTAAATAGAAAAAATCGAAATTTTCAATATTTTTAACATGTTGATTATAAACATTTTTTAACTTAACTTTTGGTTTCGTTTGGAACCATTTGGAAAAATTTGACCTTGACGGGCACAATTTGGGCACAATTTTTTAAACATCAGCTAACACTACCCTTCAAATTATCTCCATAATATATATTTTGCGTGGATACCCTCCGAGTAAATTCTAAAATCTTCACCAATTTTAAATGGCAACTTTCATCAGGCAGTATCGTAGAATTTGCACTTATCGAAAACGTTATTACCTTTGATAACAGCCCCGATTTCAGCCTTCACCTTGCGTTGTCTTATCCGTTTTAAAAAATCATATTTAATCAGAGGGCAACCTGTTCATTCACCTAAGAATTTACTTATTTGATTGCAGGCTTCTTTATAACCCTCGGCAATAGCTTCTTGGGCACGATTGTATTCAAGGAACTTGAGATGACCCAGATTAGGTTGAATCAGGATGTCCGGAGGATCGGTTTTCAGCCTTATGGCTGTGTTTTGCAACCATCTGGTGTCAAAAGCCTTTCAGCGCTTTCTACCATCCGCTTGCTGGTAATAACCGAAAAATATTTCTATTGATATCCTTGCCGTTAAAGTTTTATCTTCGACATCTTGAATCTTAAATACACCTGCCTGTCCAAAATCATTTATGATCAGAATTCATTATTGAATTGTGATATTTTATAATTTTCTCAGATTTTAAATACTTATTCATCAGACTTGAAAGATGGGCTTTTAAAATCCTAACCGATAACGCGCTGTTTCTGGTTTGAATCGCTTTAAATAATTCCTGATGCTCCTCGTCAGATTCTATTATAATGTCTGGCAGGTTTTTCTTAGCAACATATAGATATCTCACCATCTTCTCACAAAGATTAAAATAGACATCATCTATCAATTTGTTACCAAGTTTATTTACAATCATTTTATGAAAACATAAATGATTTTCAAGTGCTGAAGCTTCGTCTGACTTTTTAATTTGCTCAACAGACATCTTTGTGACTGCTTCAAGGTCGTTAATGTCTGTTTCTGAATATGAATCAATTTTCTCTCTTAAACAAAACAATTCTATCGCGATTCTCATTTGAAAAATATCTTCGAATTCTGTAGCTGATAGCGTAGAAACAAAATATCCTCTATATGGACTGGCATAGACGAAACCTTCGGATTCCAAACGCTGAAGCGCATCACGCACAGGGGATTTACTAACTCCCAATTCATGTGCAAGAGATTTCTCACTAAGTTGCTCTCCTGGCCTCAGGTTCAATCCGGTAATTTCCTTCTTGATAGCTTCATAAACTCTATCTTTAAGAAGCTGAAAATCTTCTATTTTCTTTATTTGGTATTTTGGCATCTTCAAGTCTCTTAAATATTTTAATTGTCTGGTTAATATAATAAATATCGGTAACTTCTCAATAAATTCGGAATCCAGTGGATAGCCTGGATAGCCGCAAAATATGATTTGCCAGGACTTATTGAGTTACAAATATCGCATATAATGTTTTAAATATTATATGCGATATTTTTCTATTGTCAATAGACTGTCAGTATAATCTATTTATTAGTATAGTTATACACACATCAGTTTTTCCATAAATCTCCCCGGCAATTACATAGCGCTTACAAGTAATACTATGTTCCAAATAACGTGCGACCCGTGCAGTGGCCTCCCATAATTAGCTCCCTCTCTGAACATAGAAATTTTTTAATAATTATTTCTTGACAACCTTAATTTATTATTATATTCGATATCTAATATATCGGATATAAAAGGACTATTAAATAATATATAGAAATTATTTACTTCAGTGAAGACTTTATTGGATGAAATATTATTGTGACTCATTATATAAATATGCTTGGCAGCTTGCCTTAGCAAATCTCCAAATGCTTTGCTAAAGCACTAATTAAACAACAAATAGATGACAATAAGGAGGAAAAATGACATTAATGACAGGACAACAGTATAAGGATAGCATTAAGGACATGAATATTAATCTTTATTGTTTCGGAGAAAAAGTTGAGAATCAGCTTGAACATCCCCTTTTTAAACCCGCTATTGATGCAGTAGCCTTAAGCTATGATCTGGCAAATGATCCCGATTATCAAGATAAAATAACAACAACTTCACATATTACCGGTGAACGAATCAACTTTTTTACCCACCTCTACCAGAATGCAGAGGACTTTGTAAAACGGTTGGATCTTATGCGCGATCTTCTTCATTACCATGGTATGTGTACAGGAGCGCGATGTGTTTCAGGGAATATCGCTAATGGCCTTGAATCGGTTACTTACGAAATAGACAAAAAGAATGGTTCAAATTATTATGAAAGATTTCGTAAATATTGGGAAAAGGTACAACGTGAGGACCTTGCGGTCGGGGGATATATTACCGACCCAAAAGGTGATCGAAGCAAAAGACCTTCCGAACAAAATAATAAAGAAGCATATATGAGAGTAGTTAAACAGAATAAAGATGGAATCATCGTACGTGGTGCAAAATTTATGATTTCCGGAGCATCTATTGCACATGAGGCATTGATAATGCCTACCAGAGGAATGAGGGAAGATGAAACATCTTATGCTGTGGCTTTTGCCGTTCCAACGGATACAAAGGGGTTGACTTTAGTAGAGCAATTCCCTTCTCCGGATTTTCGACGCATTGCTCCGGGTGCGAAGGGAATGGATTATGGTAATGTAAATTATGGAGTATATAATGCAGCAAATATTTTTTTTGATGATGTGTTTGTGCCATGGGACAGAGTATTTATGTGTGGCGAATACGAGTTTACGAATACTTTGGTCAGCAGAGTTGCGCCAACTTTTAGATGTGTAACAGGTTCCTGTAAATGTGGACATCGTGATCTTCTTTTAGGAGGCTCGGCGATAATGGCGGATTTCAATGGCGTAGGCAAAGCTGGTCATATTAAAGAAAAGCTTTCCGAAATGAGCTATGAGAGCGAGTTATCTTATGGATGTCTGATTGGTGCGGCTTATAAAGGATTCAAAACAGAGTCGGGCAACTATTTCCCGAGTGCTCTATATGCCAATGTTGGTAAATACCAGGCAAGCAAATCTCTGTGGTATTGTGCTCGGATGGGGGTTGATATGACCGGAGGGCTGGTAATGAGTATGAATACAGTTAAGGATTTAGAAAATCCCGAAACAGGGCCGTTTATAAATAAATATTTAGAAGCTAATCCTGAAGTGTCTGCAGAAAACAGAATGAAAATGATAAGAATGATGGAATATTTGACAGGTATTGGAAACATTCTGGTAGCTGAATCATCTCAAGGAGGAGCTCCAACAGCAAGTCAGCAATTAGTAATAAATGTTGAGCTTAGAAAAAAGATAGAAGAGTATAAAAAGTGTGTTCTCGACTTGGCTGAAGTAAAAAAATAGATTAAAGACAATTTGATATGAGCGTCTTATTTATAAACAAATATAGCGATCATTCGAATGATAGTACGTTAGAATAAAAAACAGGGGAAAAAGGGATGCTGAAGAAAATTGATCATATAGCAATAGCAGTAAAGGATATTGAATCGGCAGAACGCTTTTTTACAGCAAATTATAATTTAGTCGCATCATCAAAGGATACAATTGGTGACACAAAGGTATGCTTCTTCAAGATCGGTGACACATGCCTTGAGTTAGTTCAGTCAGTAACACAGGATGGCATAATATCGAAACATATCGAAAAGGAAGGGGAAGGAATTCATCACATTGCTTTTGTAGTTGAAGATATCAAAGCTTCTATAGAAAAAGTAAAATCAAAGAAAATAAAATTAATTGACAATAAACCAAGACCCGGTGCTAATGGCACTCAGATTGCATTTCTTGATCCTATGGACAATTACGGAATATCAATTGAATTTGTTGAACTGTCAGAAAAATAAGTATGAATAATTATCAAAAAGATTAGACTTAGCTTTTTAAGTTTTCCATTTAAGTGTCAGCAAAAAACATACAGGAAAGGATAAATATGAGTAAATCGCTCAAAGGATTAAGAGTTGTTGATTTAAGCCATGTATTGGCAGCACCGACATGTACAATGTTCTTAGCGGATCTAGGCGCTGAGGTTATCCATATTGAGCCTCCGGATGGAGATGATTCCAGGGCATTTGGGCCTTTCGTTAATGAGCCTGATAAGAATCAATGTGGATACTTCATAAGCTTAAACCGCAACAAAAAAAGTATGGTTTTAGATTTGAAGCATAATAAAGGGAAAAAAATACTTCGGGAACTTATAAAAGTATCTGATGTTATCGTCGAGAACTACAGACCTGATACAATGAAAAAATTGGGATTCGACTGGCAGGAGATTACTAAAATAAATCCTCGCATTATTTATGCATCAATCTCCGGCTTTGGACGCGATACTCTTCCGGAATATACTAACCGGCCGGCCTACGATATGGTTGCTCAGGGATATAGCGGAATCATGAGTATTACCGGACCGGAAGACGGCCCTTTATGCAGAGTAGGAACGTCTATAGGGGATATTGTTGCGGGTCATCAAGCTGTTATTGGAATATTATCTGCTTTGTTATGGAGAGAGAAAACAGGCAAAGGACAGTACTATGATGGTTCAATGGTTGACGGCTTATTTGCAATACTTGAGAATGCTGTTGCCAGATACGGAATAGAAGGGGTTATTCCGGAACCGTTAGGTAGCGCTCATCCTTCCATTACTCCATTTCAAGGATTTAAAACGCACGATGGCTGGATAATAATGCCGGTCGGAAACGATAAACTGTGGAAGAAATTCTGTGAGGCTATCGACCGTGCGGATCTTATTTCCCATCAATATTTTAAAACTAACCCTGATAGGACCAAAAACAGAAAAAAACTTATTCCCATCTTAGAAATTGAGATAGAAAAAAAGACGACAAAGGAGTGGTCTGATATTCTTGATAGGAAAAGCCTGCCATATTCGCAAATCAACAATATAAAAGAAGTCTATGAATCTAAGCATATCCAATACAGGAAAATGCTTGTAGAAATAGAACAGCCAGGTGCAGGCAAGATGAAAATAGTTGGCTCCCCAATCAAATTATCCGAAACACCAGGTGAAGTCTATGCCCCCGCGCCACTATTGGGCCAGCATTCCGAAGAAATAATGAGCGAAATACTGGGTTATTCTACCGAAGAAATTACCATAATGAAAAATAAGGGGGTGATTAATAAATAAGGTTCGAGAAGCATTGTTGAGTTTCATACTAATAATTATTTATTAAAAGGAGGTAACAATGAACAGCAAAACTTTGAAATATTATGCATGGGTAACTATACTGTTGCTATTTGTTATTGGTTATTCAAGTTCAGCTATGGCGAAGACTATAAGATGGAAAATGGGATCATGCTGGTCTTCAAGTAATGCACTTATCGACGCAGATCGGTATTTTGTAAAAACTGTCAATGAACTTGCTGCCGGTAAGCTTAAAATAAAGCTTTTCACGGTAGGAGAAATAGTACCAGCTTTCGGGCTGTTTGATGCTGTTCGAGATGGAACTTTACAGGCCGGAGGAGACTGGCCAGGTTATTGGGCAGGAAAAGATACCGCTTTTAGTACACTCTGTGGTTTTCCGATGTTACCTCGGCAGATTGATTATATAACCTGGATTTATAAGGGCGGTGGATTCGAAATGTACAATGAAATATATGGCAAATACGGTTTGGTTTATTTTCCATATTTTATAGAATCTGCAGAATCAGGAGTCAGAAGCAATAAGAGATATGCCAAGTTGGATGATTTTAAAGGTTCCAAAATTAGAATGGGCGGCAAGCTTCAGAGCGAAGCACTTGTAGAACTCGGTGCTATACCCGTGAGTATCACTGGTGAGGAAGTATATCAGGCATTAGAGAAAAAAATGATAGATGGAGCAGAATTTAATCTTCCGTATATGGATTGGCAACTTGGTTACCAGTACGTGACAACAGAGCAAAGCGCACCAGCCTGGCAGCAACCGTCAACTGTAATGGGAGTTTGCATCAATAAAAAAGCTTGGGAAAAATTGCCAAAAGATTTACAGGCGGTCATAAAATATTCAGCGCAAGCTACTGTAACATGGTGTATCGCGCATTCCAGTATGGAATCTGGTAAAGCCCAGGAGCAATTTCTAAAAAGAGGCGTCAGGGTTACATATCTGGACGACGCTGCTTTAGATAAAATTGAAAAAATATGTCGTAAAAATATATTAGAAGAAGCGAAAAAAAATCCTTTGTTTGCAAAATCAATATTTTCGTTCTTCAAAACTATTCAGCAGGTAGCTCCCTACAGAGATCTGGAACGTCCTCTTCTTAAAAGAAGTGTCAGGTTCTCTGAATCTGAAATGAGTGAACTCGAAAAATTAGGGAAATAATCTCTTTTCGGGCATGAATTATCCATATCTGTAGCAAAACTGTTGGAGGGTACATTAACTATGTAAAATCCTAATTAACGCAACAAATAACGCGCAATTATAATTACGCATGGTTAAAATATTTATCCTAACTTATCGAATTAATTTAATTCATACTTTTTGTATGAACATAAATCAAACGGCAAAAGGGCATGTGCGTGCATTACATTCCCTTTCATGCCCTTTTGCCATTAAATTACGCGGAAAACCTGAATGTATATAAGCAGGAATATAAGGTTTCCTGTAAAGCAAGATTCAATTAAAAATTTACTTATACATAATAGTCAGTGTGTTGGAATGCAACATGAAAACAGGTAGAGACTTCTACACATAGATCTTTTCATACAAGCAAAGTAGGTAACTCAAGTGGATAGGCTGAAGGCTGTTAGGGAAAAGCGCATTTTGAAGCCATGTTTGGTGCAAAAATCAGACATTTCCTCCAAAGTACGGCAATTGTGCTCTTCGACCTCTTCAGCCTTCAGTCTAAACAGCTTCAGCCTAACTACGTGAGTAGTTGTTACCAAAGTAGTAATTAAATAATCTATTCATATGGGAGGTGAAATCGCCGTGAAAATGATTATAGACTCTATTGACAATATTAATGAATGGGTTGGTAAAATATGTAGCTGGACGGTAATTATCATTTTAATCCTTGTAGTTTTAGAAGTTATCAAAAGAAAGGTGTTTAATGCTCCATCTTTGTGGAGCCTTGATGTAACGACCCATCTTTATGGCTTCCACTTTATGATAGTAACTGCTTATACCTTAAAACACGATGGACATGTTAAAATAGATATCTTTTCAAACAGGTTCTCAAAAAAAACTAAGACTATCATAGATATCATTTCATTTCTTTTGTTTTATTTCCCGTTTTGCTTTGTTCTATTGTGGGAAGGGACTAAATTCGCATCCAAGTCCTGGGCGATGCTGGAAACAGGATGGGGTGCTTTTCATATGCCGCTATACCTGCTTAAAACGGTAATTCCAATAACTGCTTTTTTGCTTATTTTACAAGGCATTGTCATATTTACCAGGAAGCTGCAGTATTTAATTAAAGGAGTTAAACATGTTTGATATAAGCGTTGAAGTCCTTACAGCCGGAATGATTATCGGATTACTTCTGGGTATAGCTACAGGTCATTATCTTGCCTTTGTGTTAGGCGGAGTATCAATCATCTTTGGTGTTATAGGATGGGGACCTGAATGTCTGCCTATGCTCGTTAATCGCCTTTTCGGATCTGTCCTTGAAAATTATGTGTTGATGGCTGTTCCACTTTTTATCCTTATGGCAATGTTTCTAGAACGTTCCGGCATTATGGGAGACCTGTTTAATGTCGTACGGTATTTGTTAGGTCCAATAAATGGAGGGGTGGCTGTCGCGGTAATTCTCGTTTCAACCATATTTGGCGCATGTACTGGAATTGTTGGGGCTTCGGTTGTTACAATGGGGATTCTGGCTTTACCGGTAATGCTCAGTTATGGTTACGACAAAAAGCTTTCTTGTGGGGTTGTTTCTTCAGGTGGAACATTAGGGCAAATTGTTCCTCCCAGCATTATGCTTATTTTTATGGCTACTCAAACAGCCTTACCCGTTGGAAAGCTTTTCGCGGCTGCTATCATTCCAGCGATTTTATTATCATTTCTTTATTGCTGCTATATTTTGGTTAAGTGCTATTTGAATAAGGAGGCCGGCCCAGCCATATCAGCAGAAGAGAAGGAAATGATAACAGGTCCTAAGCTGCTCAAAATGGTCATGAAAACTTTGGTACCGCCAACAATACTCATTTTTGGCGTACTTGGGAGTATTTTCGCAGGTCTGGCGACACCAACTGAAGCTGCTGGAATTGGAGCACTGCTATCCGTCATTTTAATTATTGCTTATGGAAGGTTTTCCTGGTCTTCATTAAAAGATTCAGTCCTTGGAACAGCAAAACTTACTTCTATGGCTATGTTTATTGTTGTCGGTGCCAATTGCTTTACAGGAGTTTTTTTAGGCGTGGGTGGCGGTGATGTTGTTCAAGAATTCATCCTTGCTCTTGGGTTAGGGAAATGGGGTGTTTTTGCTGTTATTGTGATAGTGTTGTTTGTAATGGGAATGTTTATTGACTGGATAGGAATTGTGTTAATAACTTTTCCAATTTTTATTCCGATTGTGAAGGAACTAGGGATTGATGTACTATGGTTCGTTACAATGACAGCTCTTGTTTTGCAATCTTCATTTCTGACTCCACCATTTGGATACAGTCTTTTTTTTCTAAAGGGTGTTGCTCCCAAAGAAATAACTATGAATCATATCTATGTCGGAATAATTCCTTTTTGCGCAGCCATTTTTATCGCTATACTTGTTTGTGCAATATGCCCTCAAATAGTCACATGGTTGCCTGCCGTGTTAGTAAAGTAAGTCGTGTTAAAAAGAAAGGAGATATATATGCCTGAAAAACTTGTAAAAAAATTATTTATTTTACCCGGTGGGTACCTTAACATTGACTACTCTATATTTGTAACAGGAAAAAATATGGGGAAAACAATAAAGGCGCCCGTTTACTCTGTTTTGCTCATTCATGACGATGGCCCAATTTTGATAGATGTAGGATTAAACCCTGACGGGTTGACTGATCCTAACCAAGCATGGGGACCGCGAGCCAAACTTATTAAACCGGAATTCACAAAAGAAGATACGATCCAGGAAAGATTAAGGCAACTGGACTTGAAAGTTTCGGATATAAAAATGGTTATCCTGACTCACCTTCATTGGGACCATACAGGTGGACTGCGCTTCTTTAAAAATTGTCCTATTATTGTTCAAAAAGCGGAATATCGTTTTGCCTTTAATCCCGATACATTTGTTTCAACGCAATACATGAGCAACCACTTCGATTTTCCTCTTAATTTCCAACAAGTTGAGGGCGATAAAGTTATTGCTTCCGGCATTTCTGTAATAGCAACACCTGGCCACACACCAGGGCATCAATCAATATTAGTAAGGCTTAACAGCGGACGCTCATATATCCTGCCAGGGGATGCGGTATGTATCGAAGAAAACTTAGAGCTTAAAATTCCACCCAGCAATAACGTAAATAATGAACAGGCAATGAGAAGTATTTACCGTCTCGAACATTTATCGAAAATACTTGAAAGTGAAATAATACCCTCTCACGACATCGTAAAATGGGATAGCATAAAAAAATCACCGGATTTTTACAGCTAAGGGTTCGCGCAAAAATAAGTTTACATTTTAGGCGCATGGATTTAGGTCAGATTTGTTCGAGCCGATGCTTCAAAGCCACAGGAACAGCGAGCTATTTCGAGGATTTTGGAGTTGAGGATCGGGCAAAGCTGGCCTGAATCCGGGATGCATAAAATGTGAAGTTATTTTTGCGCGAGCCCTAACCATTTGCGAAATTCCATAGACAGAAAACCAGCCAGTCCGATAACCGGTATCCCGTACCACTTAGGCTGGATACCGGAAAGCAGGTTCCAGTTCCCTTCACTGAAAACTTTTTATTTGATCCCGGCCCTCTTTATACCCTTCGGCAATGGCCTCTTTGCCCCGGTTGAATTCAAGGAACTTGAGATGACCCAGATTGGGCTGAATCAGAATGTCCTTTCCCCAAAACCTTAAAATCAAGAACGGCAATTTTAGTCTTTTGAAATCCATCCCATACTGTCGTTGATATCAAAACAGTTATGCAGGAAACTAAAATCGTAACAACACATCTTTTTATAATAAAATCCTTCCTTTTGTTTTTCAACTTTATACAGACTTAACAAGTTTTTTCAAATATAGGTTGTATTCTAATTATTAGCATGCTAACTATATTGGATAATGTCCGTTGTATAAAGATGTAAGCAAACCCTCATATAAGCTTGCAATTAAAAAACAATCTTTCCCCCTACTGTCTGAATGACATACTGGTAGGATTCAATTTTTTACTTGTTTATAAAAGGTAGACTCATGGTTTTTCAAGACTGCATATGCTTTCAATTAGGTCGCGTAACCAGGAAACTTACCCGGTATTACAGGGATAAAATCTCTGTTTTCGGGCTCACACACGGGCAATTTTTTATGCTGGTAGCTATTTTTGAAGAAAAATCGCTTTTACCGAGTCAACTGGCTGAAAAAACAGCGTTGGACAGACCTACTACCACTGGGTTATTAGACCGTCTGGAACGTGACGGCTGGATAGAACGACGACCCGATTCCAATGATCGCCGGGCCTTGCGTATTCACCTTTCTCCCAAAGCTGAAAAAAACCGCAATTCAATTCTTTCAATATTCGGCGAAATAAACAGCCAGTTTGTAAATCGTTACTCAAAGGAAGAATGGCAACAGTTTCAATCTCTTTTGCAGAAGTTGGAATGATTGAAGTTTCTCTGCGTTAATACTAATCTCCATGAAAAATAAGACACATGTACCGAAATTTTAGAGAAATCAAAAAAAGAGCCATAGAACTTGGCCCTAAAAAAGTTGCGGTGCTTTTTCCTGATGATTCAGATGTCCTGCGTTCGGTTATAGATGGCAATCGGAAAGGATTGATTCATCCAGTACTCATAGGCAACAAAAACCGTATAGAAAAAGTAGCCTCAGAAAATAAACTGTCATTAAACAATTTTGAGTTTATTGATCAGAGTGATCCGCAGGACGCTGCCAACCAGTGCATTGAACTTGTGAGAACAAACCGTGTATCATTTGTTGTAAAGGGCAAGATAATAACCAGCTTTCTATACCGTTCACTGATACGGCATACCCAGGATTTCGCACCGGATCAGGTTCCATGCACTTTGTGTTTTCATCAAGCTCCGGGCATCGAAAAAATATTTGTTGTTACTGATCCGGGTGTTAATATTTATCCCGATACCACTGTTAAACAAAAAATTCTCAACAAAGCCATTACCGTGTTTCACCATATAGGATGTAGACAACCCAGGGTTATGATCCTATCAGCAAAACACTATGGCGATATAATCTCTGCAGCACAAAAAGATGCTGATATCTTAAGCCAGCTTGTAGTAAAAAATTTAGACGGAAAATGCAGAATCTGTGAAAGCCGGAATTTTATCGAAGCTTTTGGTAATCAGATAATTGATACAGCTTCTTTCCCTGATATTTTTCTGGTCCCCAATATAGATGCCGGTAATATTCTGGTAAAGAGCATCGATCATTTAGGCGGTGGTATCCGACAGTGCGTGACAATCGGTGGCGGTATCTTTGTACTGACACCTTCCCGATCCGACGGGTATTCTGCCAGGATCACAAATCTTGCTCTTGGTGTCGTTCTCTCATCACAAAAGCTGGAAAAACAATGAATAATCCTTCTTTTAAAAATATTATCAAAGCAGCAAAAACGGGAAAAACTAGAAGTATGGTTATTACCGGGGATGGAAACAACGCTGCCGTCAACGCTGTTTTTAGAGCTCAAGATATTAAGCTTATAGAACCCGTCTTTTGCGGACAGGGATTTTCCGATCTAGATCGTAAAAATAATTTGTTATCGACTGATTCCGACACTGTAAATGCCCGTAAACATGCCCTTGGAATGGTGCGCTCCGGTGAAGCAGATATTCTTCTTGACACCGAAATGATCACTACCGAATTTTTACAGATGCTTTCAAAAGTGAATTTGATTAATGGACATACACTGAGCTATGTAAGTGTATTCGAATCGGTAAAGGAACAGCGTCTTACACTTCTGACCGACACTCTTATTAACTCCACACCTAATTTAAAGGAAAAAACAGCTATTTTGGAAAATGCTATCCCTATAGCAGATGTAATTGGAATCAAACACCCCAATATTGCCGCCCTTGCTCCTCTTGAGCTGGTCAACCCTGCCATAAAGTCAACAATGGATGCCGCAATACTTTCAAAGATGTCCCAAAGGGGACAATTCGGAAATGCTGTTATCGAGGGACCTTTGGCCATGGATAACGCCGAATCGGCTGATGCAGCGATTCAAAAAGGTATTCAAAGCACAGTGCCAGGCAATGCCGATATTTATTTTTTTCCTGATATTGAATCGGCGAATCTAACCGCTCAGTTTCTCGCATGGGTTTTTCGTGTTAAATTCGCCGGCGTGCTGGCCGGTACGAAGGTTCCGATTGTGGTTCATTCGCCCCTGGAAAATGATGATTCATGGCTACTAAGCATTGCTCTGGCGGTACTGAGCTGTTGAGGAAAAATATGTGCTGCATTCTCGTAATCAATATCGGTTCTACATCAACCAAGGTTGGCTTTTATAAGGACCGTAACTTTTTCTTCAAAGAGACCATAGATCACACGTCTGAACAAATGGCCGGTCTTAATGAATTTGAAAAATGGCTTAAGTTTCATAAGCGAGCAGTGGATGGTATTTTAGATAGTCATGGTGAGAAAATAAAACATCTGGACATTGCAGTCAGCCGCGGCGGTTTGACTCGCCCGATTAAGACGGGAGCATATCGAATAACAGAATCCATGTTAAAAGACCTGCGCTCCGGTGGTTATGGTTGGCATCCGTGCAATGTAGGCCCTGAGATCGCTTATGAAATAGCAAATCGTTTTGAAGCAAAAGCGATTATATACGATTCTCCTGTATCTGATGAGATGATGCCGATTGCCAGGTTTTCTGGCCTTAAGGATGTTAAACGACATGCCGCCTTTCATGTTCTGAGCCAGAAATCAGCTGCAAAGAAAGCAGCATCGGATCTGAAACTCTCATACAGCAAATCTTCATTTATTGTTGCGCATATGGGTGGTGGAATTACTATTTGTGCCCACAAGAACGGAAGGATAATAGACGGCACGCACGGCATAAACGAAGGCCCTTTTACTCCCCAGCGAACAGGAACGTTGCCTTTGCAGGATCTGATAACGCTATGTTTTTCAGGACAATTCACTCAAAAAGAAATAAACCGCAAACTCTTCGGGCAAGGCGGTGTCCATTCGTATTCAGGCACCCATGATATTGCCGCAGTTGAGAACCGCATCTCCAGGGGTGACACGGAAGCCGAGCTTGTGCTGAGGGCCATGGGATACCAAATCAGCAAAGAGATCTGTTCCATGGCAGCAGTACTTGTGGGGAAAGCGGATGCGGTTGTACTTACAGGTAATCTTTGTAAAGCAGATACAGTGACGAACGAGATCCGGAACCGAGTAATTTCCTTAAGTCCGGTTTTGATTTACCCGGACGAGGATGAACTAAAAAGCCTTGCAGAAGGTGGCTTGGAAGTCCTTCGCAGCTTTGAGACAATCAGGATATACATTTAATAACGGAAAAAGCGCCTCAAAACAAGGGTAGGAGGTGCTATCCCTTTCGGGAACCTCTTGAATCAAGGCGCTTTATAAAATTATGAAATATAATCGACTAAGTGATAATTATTCGTTATAGTCGTAAAGTCTCTTGCTTGTTTTTCTTCCTGAAAACCGGTTCAAGCTGGCAACTGTTAGACCATCGCTCCTATAGTGCCTGCGTCCAAAGCACTGAAATTTCAATTCGCAAATTGTGATCATCATTTCCTCAATCGAGACTTCCGACGTCAATAGTGCGGTTGAAAAATCTCATATTTCAGAAATTCTTTTGAAATTAACTTTTGTCCGGAATGGGTACCAGCAAAACAGGCTTCTTGCTTCGTCTTAGTACCTTTCGGCAAACTCCTCCGATAATCGACTCCGCCAGCATATTGCGTGAACGATAGGCCATAAGGATCATCCCACAGTCTTTGCTTTCTGATTGCGCAATGATTT
>JAXHVO010000091.1 GCA_034189135.1 Thermodesulfobacteriota bacterium
ACCTTTAACGAGTTGCCAATGCAAGTAAATTATGCATTTTCTGGAAAATCTTCGTTTTACTTCTATGCGATTTTACATCGTAAATTCAAACAGTTTTCAATTGTCGTTCAGACACTAACTAAAGGATTTAATATAAATTACTCCATGTTTAGTCAAGGACTATTATCTATTTGAGAGCTCGAGGAAGGGTGTCTTCGTACTGTGGTCTAATGGACGGAACGGGTGATTTCCTTTTTTATTGTTAGGGCTTGTGCCGAATTTCTTTTTTGCATTTCACCACATGCAGCCCAAAAATCAGCCGTTTTTGATGTCTTGATGCAATTGCCTCTGTTTATTCAAAATTTTATTAAAACCAGTGCAACTGATATGGAAGGAGAAGGAATGGAAACATCTTATCACTCAAGTTTCGCACGTCAGTTTGGCGATAAGTAATGCCTTAGCGGCACGCAACATATAAAATCAGATGTGAATCGAAACGGTTATAATTTTTTCTGCAGTTTGATGAGTCGGTCGCTAAGTTTGACGGGGTATGTTTGTTTATCATGAAGTGACTTATATTTATCATCAAGAAGGACAAATTCATTTTTAAATCCATTTCTGATTTCTTCAATAGACGGATACGTGCCTATTCTTTTTCCCTTTTCCATGACTTTTTCCAGCATCGGTTTTCCATCTTTAAAACTATCATCCCTAAGCCCTATTATATCTTCCAGAAACAGCCCCTGTCTGCCTGTCCTGCGAAAAACCTGTTTTTTGCCGGCAAGGGTTATTTTACCGGGACTTAATTTCCTGGTGTCACGGTCTTTGACCCTGACTACCTTGTAAACAATATCCAGATAGGGTGAATCTGCAGAAACACCCACCTTGGTGCCGACTCCGAACGCATCTATTTTAGCCCCCTGCGAAATATAATCGGCTATCTTAAACTCATCAAAACCGCTGCTGGCAAAAATTTTTACCCCAAAGAGACCTGCGTTATCCAAAATTTTTCTAACCTTTTTGCTCAGCATCACCATGTCTCCGCTGTCCAGCCGGACACCGGTAAGGGAGTGTCCCTTTTGTTCCATCTGTTTGGCAACCTTTACCGCATGGTGTGCCCCTTGAATGGTATCATATGTATCAATAAGAAAAATGGAGTTTTCGGGAAAAGAATCCGAATAGGCTGAAAATGCGTCAAATTCACTGCCAAATGCAGATATGTAAGAATGGGCCATGGTTCCTGATATGGGGATGCCGTATGTTTTGCCTGCCAAAACATTGCTGGTGGCATTAAATCCGGCGATATAAGTACTTCTGGCAACTTTCATCCCGGCATCCTTTTCATGGGTTCTTCTAAGCGAAAAGTCAACCAGAGACCGGCCGTTGGCCGCATGTATACACCGGGCGGCCTTTGAAGCGATCATGGTGGAAAATCCAATCGTATTAAGCATAAGGGTTTCCAGAATCTGGGCTTCAATCATAGGCGCAGTCACCTCTACAATCGGTTCATTGGCAAAAAAAATGGTGCCTTCAGGCAAGGCATACATATCTCCTGAAAAACGGAGTGTTTTCAGATAAGATAAAAATTCCGGGGGAAAAAGTTGGGTCGTTTTTAAATAGTCGATATCGCTTGGGGAAAAGTGAAAAGACTCCAGTTCTCCCAGCACGTCATTCAGGCCTGTGGCAACAAAAAAATTCCTGTTGGAAGGATAATCCCTTATAAAAAGAGAAAAAGTCGCTGTTGATACGATCTGGTGCTTATAATAACCGGCCGCCATGGTAAGTTCGTAAAGATCGGTAAAAAGGGGGCCTGCCCTGTGTATGCTTTTCATGAAACCCTGGCTCCGTATAGCTGTTTCATCCTTTTTAAAGAAAATTCGTGCATCTCATTATCAAAATCGGCTACACCTTTAACAGGAACCGACACGATATAATCACGATTTGCCAGGCCTCCTACCGTGTCCATTACACAAATAGATGTGCATACGCCGGTAATTTCAACTTCTTTAATATTTGCATCTTGTAATATTCTTTCAAGATCGGTTCCATAGAAACCGCTGTATCTTTTTTTGGGGACTATTTTTTCACCAGATACGGGGGCAAGTTCAGCAATAATTTCGTTCCCCCAGGTATCGGTGACACAATGCTTGGGAAACTTGGCAAACTCCAAATCATTTTCATCGTGTGAATCCTGCAGAAAGATAACCAGGTCTTTATTTTTCCTGAAAGCTGAAAGCCTGTCACGAACAAAGGGGATAATTGATTCTGCCTGGTCCCCACAATAAAGAGTACCCTTTGGATCGATAAAATCGTTTAACATATCGACAATGATTAAGGCCTTTCTTGGCATATCTGCCTCCTTTTAATCAATACGGTTCATCCTTTCATTTACCACCCTTTCAAAGAAACGTTCAAGTTCATATACTGCTTCCATATCTTCATACAAAACATCGGCGCCTTTTAAAATCTTTTTTTTGATATCATTTTTAAAAGCCTTATCAACTGCAAGCCTGTTGGCAATATCCGCATAGGATTGAGCGTCATGGGCAACACAATCCATGACACCTATCTGTTTATATAGTCCCAGTGTCAGACGGCCGCACATAAGCCGGCCGGGCCAGGTGATAATGGGAATGCCGGAGGCAAATGCCAGCAAACTTGTATAGCCGCCAGTAAAATGAGGGGTGTCGAGGAGTATGTCGGCAACTCGCAAAAAAGATAAATATTTTCTTTTGGACATTCTCGGCAGGAACCGGATGCGATCGATTACATCAGGAAATGTATGCATGAAACGGTTGTTGAGTAACTTTGCAAGGTGGCCCTCCCTTGTTTCAAAGAAAATCAATAACCCTCGGGGATCCCGACGCAGAATAGATCCAAGTGCCTCATCAAAATCAGGATGAAACTTAAAAAGTGTCTGGGGACATACATATAGATTGCAATCTTCGGGCAGATCGAATTGCTTGCGGGATACCGGTTTTTCAGGCATTTGAGGACGGCGGCAGTACATGGCAAATCGTTTTAAAAGAACCAGGGTTTCCGAGTAGTGACCATTTGCTTCAGAAGGTTCCGCATTTTCCGCTGATAGGTAGTAATCCATATTGGGGATACCGGTGGTTACCGGATGTCCCCATGTGGTACATTGAACCGGTGCCAGACGTGAAAATGCAATAAAGTATGTTAAAGGGTCCATTCCAATATCAGGGTAAAACAAAATGTCCAGCGGGTGCTTTGAAATCATTTTGCGCGCGGCGGCCATTTCGTTCGGCAGGATGACTGCCTCATCAGCCGCACGATCTATGCTGTCTGTTAATAAATCCTCTTTCCCCAGGAACCTGAATACCTTTACATGGAACTTTTCCTTGGACAAATTTTCTATTATTCCCTGATTTAACAAACCAATGGTATGATCATAAAAAAATCTTGAAATGATACCGATGTTAATTTTTCCACCTGTATATGGCTTGCAGTTAGGAGAGACCCAGGCAAGGTCAGGGCAGGCGTGCAGAAAAAGACCGGCAAGTTTTTCCTGCAAATCTCTGTTTTTCAATCCTTGATAGGCCAGGTAAAAACTTGTCGTACCCACTTCTCTGGCAGGATCTATAAGTGCAAAATTTTTATTCATTAATGCTTCGATTCGGTCAGACAGTTTTTCCCTTTCGCTTTTAATTAATTCTTTTGATTCAAATATCAAAGGAAACATAAGGGCCATTTTTACCTCAACTCCGGCATTGGGCATTATTTGTAACGATTTCCGGTAGCTTGAAATTGCTTCTTTCACCCTGCCCTGTTCTTTTAACAACGTCCCCATGTTGTTGTATGCCTTATGATGGTCCGGCTTTAATTGAATTGCCTTCTGATAGCATACTGCCGCTTGGTCTAACTTGTTCTGCTTTTGTAAAACCACTCCAAGGTTATAATATGCATTTGCATTGGACGGGCTTTGCTCTAAGACTTTCCGGTAGCAAAAAACAGATTCATCTAATCTGCCCTGGTCCTTATAAATTGCACCCAAATTATAATATGCATCAAAAAAGCCCGGGGTCAGCTCCAGGCTTTTTTGATAACAAATGACTGCCTCATCCATTCTGTTTTGTTTTTTTAGCGCTATTCCCATATTATAATATGCATCGGTAAAATTCTGATTAAACTGCAGGGCTTTTTGGAAGCAGGACATAGCCTCTTTGAGCCTGTCGAGCTCAATAAATACCGAACCCATACTCACCAACGCCTGGGCAAAGTCCGGTTTTAGCTCAAGTGCTTTCTGATAACTCAACACAGCCTGTTTGAGGTTGCCCAGGGCTTTAAATGCATTGCCGATACTATTATAATAATTGGCTTCTTTAGAATTGATTTCAATCGCCCTGCCGATTAACTTCACGGCTGTATCATTATTACCAACCTGATTGGCAATCACGCCCAAGAGATGCAGCGAATCACTGTGATTCGGATTCGTCTCCAATATCTTCCGATAAATCTCCTGGGCCCTTTGCAGTTGCCCTGTCTGGTGATACTGAATGGCTGTTTTAAATTCTGTTTCCAGGGAAAATGTCATCATTTGCTAATCCAGGTTTTAATATCTTCTTTTTGCGGAATCTTGCCAACACATTTAACTTGACCATCAACCACCACCGCCGGGGTACCAAAAACACCATATCCGGCAATTTTCATCAGATCGGTCACCTTTTCAATGTTTGCATCCACGCTTGACTTTGCAACCACTTCCCTGACAATCCGTTCCGTCTCTTCACATTTGGGACACCCGGGCCCCAATACTTTAATATCCATACGTTACCACTCCTTTCTATTATTTTTCCTTGGCTGCCTTTAACCATTCAATGAGTTGATTTTTAGGCGGCACCCGTCCCACTGACTTAATTTTACCATTGATTATCAAGGCCGGCATACCCATCACCCCGTACTTTCCTATCTCTTTAATGTCCCGAACATGTTCTATATCGCCTATAAATTCGAACTCGGCCATCACCTGCATGAGTTCCTGCTCTAACCTGTCGCACTGAGTACATCCCTGTCCCAGAACTTTGATTTCAAGCTCTGCAAAATTCTCTTCTTCATAAGGTCGACCAAAATATTTATTGAATTCCCTTAAAAAAGCCCTGCCGTATTCCTCCCTGTTTGCATCAGGGATGTAATTCCCCCTGGAAAGTCGTTTGAGAAGCTCAGCCTGAATTTCGTCTTCCGGCTTGGCAGCAAAATATTTTTCCACGGCCTCCAACGTATTCTTCAACCCAATAATACCGATACTATTTTTACCGACCTTGATTTTGCTGACATCCTTTGGTGACATGATTTACCTTACAATGACCTTTATCGCTAACCATCATGCGTCTTTTTTACTGTTTATTTGCCTATCACGTTGGTGTTGCGGGTTTAAAATCCAAATGAATGTTCCGATTAATAACACGAAACGCGCAACCCGTATAATCCGCAACGATATCGCATTACATAAAAATAAGCTGTTTCTATATAAAACTATTAATGTGCGTTTTAGGGTTAAACCTCCATCATCCTGCAATCACCCCGTAAAGCATTCCCGCAATAGTGGATAAAATGATGATAATGGAGCAAAAAACCGCCGTCTTTTTGATACCCATGACACTGC